>NZ_CAXBMP010000022.1:0-78001 GCF_963976965.1 uncultured Alteromonas sp. | reverse complement strand
AGAGCCAGAAAGCAACGATTACGATGACAGTATTCTTGATAGTGCATTTGATGAAATTGATGAATTTGAATTAGAGCATGAAGTTGATGGCGTGGTGCCAGAGCCTTCAGCTAGTGAAGAGCCTTTAGCCGGTGAAGAGCCCTCAGCCAATAAAGAGCCCTCAGCCAATAAAGAGCCTTCTTCCGATGAGAAAGACCCTAGCGACTTCGACGAATTAGAAGATGTGCCAGGGTTAGATGACTGGTTGTCAGGAACCGAAGAGTCAGAACAAGAAGAGATATTTGACGATTTAGATGGTGCAGAATTTGATGAATTGCTGCAAAGCATTGAATCCGAGCAAGAAGATGAACCAAGCGTTGCAGCTGACACCACTGAATCGACAGAAAGCCTAAATCTTGAAGAAGGTCCCGAGCCTGAACTCAAGCTCGACAATCCAGATTTAGATTTAAGTGCACTACTAAACGATGTGGATCTTGATGCTGAAACCGAACCACGCACTCCACCAGAAGATTTCTTGGATGTGGAAGCGCTGATGGATGATGGTGAAGACAATGATATAGATCCAGACAGTGCAGAACTTGATTTAGATGTAAGCCTATCTGATTTTACCGGTGTTAATGATGCCGATGACGTCATTGATATTGATAAAGATGCTGGGCAAAACGCGAACCTCGACCTCGCACGGGTTTATCTAGAAATGGATGATATCGTTGCTGCGAAGGAATTACTCGAAGATGTGATGAATCTGGGTAGTGAAGAGCAAAAGCAAGAAGCTGAAGGTATTTTAAAATCCATCAGTTAATTGCATGTTGAGTGCGGTATGACTACACTTAGCGGCTTTTCAATTTAGAGGTGTTTGAAACATGGGGCGAATCGCCTTAGGCATCGAGTATGATGGTGCATCGGTACATGGTTGGCAACGTCAAAAAGACGTGGCTAGCGTGCAAGAATACCTAGAGAAAGCACTCACCGTTATCGCAAATAAGCCTATTATAGTATTTTGTGCTGGTCGCACCGATGCTGGTGTACATGCAACTGGCCAGATAGTCCATTTTGACAGCGATGTAGAGCGTCCAGAGCGTGCTTGGACACTTGGTATAAACGCTAACATGCCTGACACGATAGCCGTAACCTGGGCCAAACCTGTCTCTGATGATTTTCATGCCCGCTTTTCGGCTACCCATCGTCGTTATCGCTACGTTATTTATAACTCCCGTATGCGACCTGCTATCCTGCACAATGGTGTTACTCACGAATACCGCGAGTTAGACGCAGAAAAAATGCATGAAGCCGCACAGGCGCTGGTAGGGGAGCACGATTTCACTACATTCAGGGCTTCGCTGTGCCAAAGCAAAACGCCTCACCGAACCGTGAGTAGCGTGAGTGTACATAGGCAAGGTCGTTATGTGGTGTTAGATATCCGTGCGAATGCGTTTTTGCATCATATGGTACGTAACATCACGGGGTCACTGCTTTGCATTGGGGCTGGAGAGCAACCTGTTGATTGGATGGCGCATCTACTTACCTTAAAAGACCGAGCAAAAGCCGCTACCACCGCCAAACCTAATGGGTTGTATTTGGTAGATGTGACTTACCCTGAGCACTTCGGTATACCAAAATCACCTCTAGGGCCTCTTTTTCTTCCAGAATCTTAAGAGCGTGAACGGTAGCAATGGGTTACCGTTCAACTTCTTAGACCAGTTTTGTTTTTTCCATTTTACTGTATTGTGGTCTAATAGCGCGCTATATTAGGTGGTTGTACTAACGTAGTGCGTATTTTTCTCTTGCGCTACAATAAAGTAACCGAAATATTCATGTAGTATTGACACAAAGCACGAATGAAAAAACAGTGTCGGTGCGCTAATAAATATAAAGGATTCCTTTTCCATGAGCTGGATTCAAAAAATTCTTCCGCGTACGCAAACATCCACAAAAGGTAATGTACCTGAGGGGATTTGGACAAAATGCGGCTCTTGCCAAGCTGTGTTGTACAAAACTGAGCTGGAAAAACTTCAAGAAGTTTGCCCTAAGTGCGATCATCACATGCGTATTACGGCCCGTCGCCGTATAGACGGTTTTCTTGATGAGGGGGATCGCGTAGAACTTGGCGCTGAATTCGAACCACAAGATATCTTGAAATTTAAAGACTCAAAGCGTTATAAAGACCGGATTGTAGCCGCGCAAAAGCAAACCAATGAAAAAGACGCCTTGGTTGTTATGCAGGGCAAGCTAAAAGGTATGCCGGTTGTAGTAGCCAGTTTCGAATTTGCCTTTATGGGTGGTTCAATGGCCTCTGTGGTAGGTGCTCGCTTTGTTGCCGCAGTAAATGCTTGTCTTGAAAACAACACACCACTAATTTGTTTCTCTGCCAGTGGCGGGGCACGTATGCAAGAAGCGCTTATGTCGCTAATGCAAATGGCCAAAACTTCTGCAGCATTGGCAAAAATGAGCAAGAAAGGTTTACCTTACATTTCTGTGTTAACAGACCCAACAATGGGCGGCGTTTCTGCCAGTTTAGCGATGCTAGGTGATGTTAACGTTGCCGAGCCAAAAGCCTTGATTGGTTTTGCTGGTCCTCGTGTTATCGAGCAAACAGTACGCGAAAAGTTACCACAAGGTTTCCAGCGTAGTGAGTTCCTTGTTGAGAAAGGCGCTATTGATATGATTGTTGACCGCAGAGAAATGCGTGATAAATTACACGGCTTGTTACTTAAGCTGCATCATCAGAATTAGTGAATACACAAAAAAATCAAAATACTGGCTCAACAACCACGTTGAGTCAGTGGCTTTCTCATCTTGAATCTATTCATCCAAGCGCCATTGATATGGGGCTTGAGCGCGTTAAATCTGTGGCAAATGCCATGGGTATCCATCTAAAAGACGCTTTACTTATTACCGTTGCCGGTACTAATGGCAAAGGCACGACCTGTCGCTTGTTAGAGCAAGCTATGCTTGCGAAAGGTAAAACCGTTGCGGTGTTTAGTTCTCCTCATCTAGTGAGTTACTGCGAACGTGTGCGGCTAAACGGTGAATTGGCTGAAGAAGGCGCATTTTGCCGTGCTTTCGAGCTTATCGAAAAAGCCCGTGGCGATATCACGTTAACCTATTTTGAATTCGGCACCTTGGCTGCAATGAAAATGATGCAGGATTGGGGTGTTGATGTGGCCGTATTGGAAGTGGGGCTAGGGGGAAGGTTAGATGCCGCTAATATTCTTGACCCAGATTTAGCCATTATTACGACTATTGATCTTGATCACCAAGACTGGCTGGGTGATACCCGCGAAGCAATTGCTCGTGAAAAAGCCGGTATCATGCGAAAAAATGGTAAAGCTGTTATTGGTGAGCTTTTACCGCCAAGTTCACTACGTGACGTTGTGTCTGAATTAGATGTTGATGCTCGATGGGCTCTGAAAGACTTTTTCATCGTTGAGAATACCGCGCCTGACAATAGTCCTAGCACCAGCACCAGTCGAACGTGGCAATGGAAGGGTAAGCATACTGAATTTACCCAGCTGCCATACCCACATATTCCTCAGCAAAACGTGAGTACGGCACTTGCGGCACTAGAATTATTAAACTTACTGCCAGATGAAACAGCGATAAAGCACATTATTGCCAATACCCGTTTGCCAGGGCGCCAACAAGAAATTAGCCATAACCCGCTAGTGGTGGTGGATGTCGCGCATAACCCCCAAGCAACCAAAGCAATGCGGGAATGGCTTAAACGTTACCCCGCAAGTAAAATACGCGTGGTAGCGGGTATGTTAAAAGACAAATCTATTGTAGAAACCCTTGCGCCTTTGTCGTCGCTGAATGCACAATGGTATTTAGCAAGCACATCAGGCCCTCGAGGCTGCGATGCAGACGTACTAGCGGAGGCGCTTTTGGATGCTCAGCTTGATAAAAGCTATATCCAAACCTTCAGCGATGTGACGAATGCTTATAAAGCAGCACGTAATGATTACCATGAAGGCGAACTTATATTGGTCTTTGGTTCCTTTGTTACCGTGGCTGAAGTGTTAGATTATTCCAACGCAAATGAACAACAATAAAATCGAACAATAAGTTCAACAGGAGATAATAGTGACGTCGGCATTAAAGAATAGACTCGTGGGCACCATCATCATTGTGGCGCTGGCAGTTATTTTTTTACCAGACTTTCTTGATGGCAAGAAGCAAACCAATAAAGAACCGTTTGTATCTGTTCCTGCAAGTCCTCCTAAGAAACCCATTGTAGAGCCCGAAGCCTTTCCTAGTGAGCGGGTAGCTAAAGCGGCACAGTTGCCCGTTACGGTAACAGATGACAAAGCGCTGGATGATGAAGGCGCACCGTCTAATGTGCCTAGTGAGACTCAAGCGTTGCCTGAGCCGGTAGAGGCTAAAATAACGCCAGAAGACACTCTTGCCAGTCAAACCATTGTTGAAGCACCAGATTCATCTACTGTGGATGACGCAGGTTGGGTGATACAACTAGGCAGCTTTCGCCATGAGAAAAACGTAAAGTCATTATTGAATAAGCTTGAGAAAGCCGGGTATCGTGCGTTTAGTCGCAGGATAATGACTAACTCTGGTCCGCTCAACAAAGTGTTTGTTGGGCCAGACTTAGAAAAACAAAAATTAGAGGCAGCATTGCCCCATTTACGTGAACTCACCGACCTGAAAGGTAAGGTCACCACGTTTAAAGTAGAATAGTGTAAACCGATAGGTACACAGCACGTTCTACGCCGTGAAAATCAGAAGCTAAAAATATTACACATTGGTAATTTTTCCGGCTTCTGTTAGAATGCGCGCCATCTCGCCAACGGCATGTCGCTACTAACAACTTCCGCGACTATAACGCAATTAAGAGACAATGAACTGGGTAGACTTTTCCATATTGGGTATCGTTGCGGTATCTACCTTAATAAGCCTTATTAGAGGGTTTGTTAAAGAAGCCACCTCTCTTGTGGTATGGTTTGGCGCACTCTTTATTGCCAGCCATTTTTATGCCGACTTAGCCGTATATTTTACTGCCATCGATGATTTGTATCTTCGAAATGGTGCTGCCATTGCCGCGTTATTTGTATCAACTCTGATGCTAGGCGGCATGTTAAATTTTGCAATTGGACAACTGGTTCAGGCTACAGGCCTGTCAGGTACCGATCGCGTTTTAGGCATTGTATTTGGAGCGCTCCGCGGCGTACTTATCGTTAGCGCGCTTCTCTTTTTCATGGACACTTTCTCTGCCGCTGCCTCATCGCAGTGGTGGCAAACGTCGGTACTTATTCCCGAATTTGGTGTCATTATTGAGTGGTTTTTCACATATGTGAAAGGCTCCTCCAGTTTCTTAAATCCCGCTTGATATAGGTAACGCACATGTGTGGTATTGTCGGAATAGTTGGTAAAACACCAGTAGCTCAGTCTTTGTACGATGGTTTAACGGTAATCCAACATCGTGGACAGGATGCTGCTGGAATAATGACCATCGACCAAAATATGTTTAATTTGCGTAAGGCAAATGGTTTGGTTCGTGATGTATTTCATACGCGTCATATGAAGCGTTTATCGGGTAATATGGGTATTGGGCACGTTCGCTATCCTACTGCGGGCACCTCAAGTTCAGCCGAAGCTCAGCCTTTCTATGTGAACTCACCGTTTGGTATTGCGTTTGCACACAATGGTAACTTAACCAATGCACACGATTTGCAAGAAGAAGTATTTCGAATTGCCCGTCGTCATATTAACACCACATCTGATTCAGAATTGTTGTTAAACATTCTTGCTCACGAGCTACAGCAAGTGGCAGGACTAAGTGTTACCGCTGAACATATCTTTGAAGTAGTTACTAAAGTACACAAGAAAATTCGCGGTGCGTACGCGGTTGTTGCCGCTATTATCGGCCAAGGTATTGTGGCATTTCGTGACCCACACGGCATTCGCCCGTTAGCGCTAGGTAAGCGTATGACAGAGCTTGGCGAAGAGTGGATGGTAGCATCGGAAAGTGTGGCACTGGATGCCGTTGGTTTCCAATTCATCCGCGATGTGTCGCCAGGTGAAGCCGTGTACATTACTGAAAATGGCGAGCTTCATACCAGACAGTGTGCCGAGAACCCCATTACTTCGCCTTGTATTTTTGAGTTTGTGTATTTTGCACGCCCAGATAGCTTTATCGACGGTATCTCAGTTTATGCGTCTCGCGTGAATATGGGTCGCCGATTAGGTGAAAAAATTGCCCGTGAATGGAGCGATTTAGACATCGATGTTGTTATTCCTATCCCTGAAACGTCTATGGATGTGGCACTGCAAATTGCCAACACCTTAGAGTTGCCATACCGTCAGGGCTTTGTGAAGAATCGCTACATTGGTCGTACCTTCATTATGCCTGGCCAAACTATGCGTAAGAAGTCTGTACGCCGCAAGCTAAACGCTATCTCGTCTGAATTTAAAGGCAAGAACGTGTTGTTAGTTGATGACTCTATTGTTCGAGGTACTACATCTGGCCAAATTATTGAGATGGCCAGAGAGTCTGGTGCTAAGAAGGTATACTTCGCCTCTGCAGCGCCTGAAATACGTTTCCCTAACGTATATGGTATCGACATGCCTTCAG
The DNA here is from genome assembly GCF_963976965.1 of uncultured Alteromonas sp. Taxonomy (NCBI): domain Bacteria; kingdom Pseudomonadati; phylum Pseudomonadota; class Gammaproteobacteria; order Alteromonadales; family Alteromonadaceae; genus Alteromonas; species uncultured Alteromonas sp. The sequence goes on along the minus strand of NZ_CAXBMP010000022.1, from coordinate 71,415 downwards.
CCAACGAACTGATTGCCTATGGCCGAGAAATCGATCAAATAGCCGACCTTATTCAAGCTGACGGTCTTATATTCCAAGATATCACTGATTTAGTTGAGGCAGTGCGGGAAGAAAACGATTCAATTCAACGTTTTGAAACTTCAGTTTTCGACGGCAACTATATTACCGGTGATGTAGACCAAGACTACCTTGAACGTATTGATATTTCGCGTGGTGAGAAGTCTCGTGAAGCGCCCATTCTGCAAGCAGAGTTGAGCAATTTAGATATGCATAATATCGATTCTAACGACTAGGATAATCGTCAGCAGATAGTTATCGCTATGTGCTGTAGTTGTAAAAAAAGCCGCTAATAAGCGGCTTTTTTGTGTTTATTATTTTATGGCTGAATAGGTAAAGTAAATTACAATTTTTTATTCGCTAGCTGGCGAAAATAGGGCCTGTTGTAATACCCCACAATAGTACTGCGCCAGTCATTAAAATAACCATTAATACTAGCCCACAGGTAACCACTGAGCTGGAATAGATAAACCCTTTTTCTTGTGGCAATTGTAATAACAAAGGCACACCAGAAAAAAGTAGGTAGACTGAATAGCTTACACCTACTAATAGTGCAGCCATTACCACCCAAAGCTCTGGATACAAACCAGCAAAACCCACCATAAATAATGGGGTAGCGGTGTAAGCGGCTAACTCTAGTGATTGCGTGAAAGTGGTGGTTGATTCAAACGCTTTAGCTAGCTCATGAATGACCACTGCCAAGGCCACTACGCCAGCAACTAAGCCGAAATACATACCCGTCGCCATTAATAGCGCACTGCTTTCGCTTAATTTGATGAGATCTCCGCCCATACTCCAACCTGTGTAAACAGTTGAGTAATACGCCACAATAGTGGGTATTAACGCAATAATAGCAATGTGGCTAAATGCGTAGAAAAAAGTTTCCTGGCGTCGATCGATATTACGGCATTCTTCTTTTGGATGTGTGTACATCCCAATAACATGGTTTAAAAGCATTGTCCTTCGCCTCTGAGAAAGTCTGAAGAGTATTATTTTTTATAAGAATCAATGTTAATACTAAAGTATAAAATGCAACATTTAATTTACACGACAATTTTGCTACAGGATGATGAATCAGTCAAATAAATAGTGTGAAAAATAGGTCTTAAAACGCACTTATTAATCTATTTGGGTGGGGTGCACCAAGATGGGTCGAAATCAGGCTGTAATTTAAACGAATTGAAGGCTAAATAGCTTAATTGATATAAGGATTATCTTAGGTAAGGCGGTGCTATCGACCCGGTTAGCCGCGTAAAGAAGAGCAATTAGGTAAGTGCAACCAAGTAAAAGTAATCAGGTAAGAGCATCAGACGAGACTAATTAGTTGAGAGCAACCAGATAAGAGCATTCAAATAACTAGAGAAGAACATCCAGACAAGAAAAAGGGTATGAATAAAAATAAGTAAACAAGACTCAAAGAGAAAAGGTGGCGATAAACGATGAGTTGAAAGCGTGACATGACACCACGCATTATCAACTTCCAACCCTTCATTTTAGAAAGCCTGTAAGGGCGTTATAAATACCTTAAGCTGGAAGCCCGCTATGGAATTTAAAATCGCTGTCATTGGTAGTGATTAATTCAGCCTCTACCTCACCAAAGTACGCAATTCTTTCTGAAATATCTTTGCCCGCGATATCGGTGGCCAGCGACAAGTAGTCTTGATAGTGCCTAGCTTCAGAGCGAAGCAAGGAAATATAAAATTCACCAAGCTTTGCATCTACGTGGGGCGCTAATTTTGCGAATCGCTCGCAAGAGCGGGCCTCGATATAAGCGCCACATATGAGTTTGTCGACTAAGGCATCTGGCTCGTGAGTTTTAACATGCCTTAGTAACCCTTTTGCGTAGCGCGAAGGGGTGATGCTTCGATACTCAATATCGAAATGGTCCATCATCTCCAATACTTGATAAAAGTGATGTAACTCCTCTTTAATTAGTAGCACCATTTTATCAACAAGGTCTTGGCCATATTTTGAATCAGAGCGTGGGATAACAGATTTCGACAGTTTATTTTTCGACGGTAAATCTCGCCAGTCACCTTCGCGTTTATACACGTATTGCTCGAAAGGTTGTAGCCACGCCAAAAGGGCATCGCCACTTTCTTTATCGACGGCATATTTTCGAATAAGAAACATGGCCGATTGAGATGCTTTAAGCTCACAAATCAAATGATCTAAAAGCAGCATGGAAAAGTTTTCAGGCTTGGTAGCTTCTTCAACCCATGCACCTGGTGTTGTAGCGTGTAAAAACGTATTTATAGGGGCGAGTAATTCTGCTGTATTCACTGTCTTTAAAACTAAATTAGGGCCAACGTAAAGTATAATTGTACCACACTAGAGGCATCGGCTGGCGATGGAAATGCACGTTATTATCATTGCACTCTCAACTATAACCTTCGCAAGCATAGCCCTTTTCAGGTATAGCCCCCTGAAGCATCGCCTCCGCAAGTTGTTTGCTAACTATGATTTTTTTGAGTTGATAACATCCTCTGCTTTAGCTGCTCTAACCACATCATGAAATAGCAGCATATCTAAATATCGCATTGAGGCACCCTGATAGAACCCGGTTTCACTTACAAAGGTTTTTGGGTTTTTAAATGTTCCAAAAATAATGTCAAAAATAGGTAAGTCTGAGTAATTGTAACGATGCACTCCCTTCTTGTGGTGAAAGGAGTGGCTCTCTGGCCTTTGGATAAAAAATCCTAACCATTGGGGCGTACTAATATTTGTGTGCTGAAAGATAGCTAAAAACGAGCTGAAGAATAGAAAGTATGTACTAGCCTCTGGGCTAACGCCCGCAAATACTACCAAAGCCAGACTGCTTAGTGCTGTAAAACCAATCATATCGAATGGACTAAAATAAAAAGCACCAAATGTATCGATGCGTTCTGCGCTATGATGAAATTGGTGAAATATTCGCCATAGATACCGATTTTCATGAATAGCACGATGCCAGCCGTAGAGTAAGAGTTCGAACACCAAAAGGGCAATAATACAAGCCGCAAACGGATTCATATCGGTAAGATCGAACAGTTGATATTGATAAAGGTGAGTGTCCCATATAAGGGGCAAATAACTTGATGCGTAGAAATATATTACAAAGGTCAATAACGCTCGCGCCTGCCAAAACTTAGTTGGCGGCAACGCTCTTGCAGGCCTCAATGTTTCGACCATGATAAGTAATAAGTACAAAGCGAAGAAACCAAGAGATATCGGATCTAGAAGTATAGCTAAAGGGGTTGGCATGTATTCCTCCGGTAAGCGTTAATAGATGTTGCCAAAAGTAGGTGCTATTTTAAGGTCGGCTGGGTGGAGAAACTTAAGGTTTAGATAATGATTAGCTAAAAAATAGCTAATCATTATGTAACTACAGCGCAGTGACGTTAGGTTATGGCTCTCGCGTTACTAATCTTTTCAAAATAGCGGTGAATAAAATGATTTACCAAGTGGCAGATTTTCAGATAGACACAGAAAACTTTGTCATCGTAAAGCATGGCGAGCCCCTAGCGGTCGAGCCTAAGGTTTTCGACTTAATTGTTTATCTTATTGACCATCGCGACCGGTTAGTAACTCGAGATGAGTTATTTAAAGAAATTTGGGCTGCTAGAGAGGTTTCAGACACCACACTTAGCAATCATATAAAAGCCGCAAGAAAGCTACTTGACGACAATGGTGAGATGCAAAGGGTCATCACTACGTTGCGAGGTAGAGGTTATCGATTTGCCGCGACAGTAACCCAGCTCAAAAACACGCCTACCTCTGAGCAGGCTTCAGCGAATAGCAATTCAACGTTAAAACAGCCTGAGGCTTTATTAAAGTATCTCTTTTCAAAGACCTCTGTGGTCATTTTCTTTACCTTACTGCTGGGTTTAATTTTTATTACTTTCTACAGGGGGGCAGCAGAGACTAATAACCAAAATAGTCAGCCATATATTTTAGTATTGCCGTTTGGCATATCAAGTGATGACGACAAAAAATGGCAACCCTTTACGGAACAAATAACCAGAGAAATGATTACAAAATTTGGCCATTTACCCGAACTTCGAGTTGTACCTTCATCTTCAGCATTCGTTTTTAAAAACGATAAATCGTTTACGAATATTAGAACCAAAATTCCAAGCGTTACGCATGTTTTAGACGCGACTGTGAACGTGAGTTCGCAGGGAAACATTAAAGTTTCTGCTACGCTATTTAGCCTTGAAACCGGCGCGCTTATTTGGGATCAAGCTTTTTTAGGGCAAGTTAATGATAGGAATTTTTTCTCAATTCAATCTGAAATTGCCAGTGGCGCAGCATCGTCTTTGTCGGTTGCCATTAGCCCTAAAATGGAAGAGGCACTGTATGCGTTGCCTACTAATAATGTAGCCGCTTATGAATTATACGTAGAGGGGCAGCAGCAGATGAATCTGTTAAGCCATGAGCCTTTGCGTAAATCCATTGAGCTTTTCAGTGGTGCTATTGCACTTGATCCTTCTTTTGAAGCTGCCTATGTTGCAAGGGCAAATGCATATCGTTTGATAATGTCTTATTTTGACACTCCCAGTGAAGTACTTCCAATGGTGGTGAGTAGCGTGCAAGGTGCGCTAGCGGTCTCGAGTAATAACGCAGATGCGCTATCGTCACTGGGTCTTGCCTACGTATTTGCGTGGAGGTGGAATGATGCTTGGAAGGTGCTTAATGCCGCGAAATCCCAAAACTCCGAACTGGTGTTAACCGAGCTAGGTTTCGCCCTATATTACGCTGGCTTAGGGGATGTTGAAGGTGTCAAAAGAGCGCTAAGGCAGGCCGATAAGCTTGATCCGTTAAATGTTGAGTTAGCAGATTGGGGGCATTGGGCATTGGCAATGGTAGGTGATTTTGATGCAGCGGTGGCCTGGGCTAGGGTCAAAATAAAGCAACACCCTCGGGTAAGCGTATTATATAGCGGAGCGAGTGTTTCGCTTTCGTTAATGGGGGAGCACGAAGAAGCTATTGCGTTTGCTCAAAAAGGAGTAGCGCTCGCTCCACAATATCCGTTTGCTTTAATTGCACTGTCTCAAGCATATGGTTATGCAGGTGATAAGCACAAAATAGCGCCGCTATTAAAGCAGGCCGAAACGTTAAACGCATTTATGTGTCCTTATGAAACCGCGATAAGTTACATTATTCTGGACGAATTTGATCGCGCATTCGAGCTGTTGAATAGTGCAATTTCATCACGTTCAAACTGCCTGGTATTCAGCCGGTTCGACTCTCGCCTTTCACCCATAAGGCAAGATGAAAGGTTTGAGGCTCTACTAAACCAAGTAGGGTTGGACGATGTCTCCATAGCCAGCTATCAACGCTGACGTTAAACCATGTACCCCACATTCCTACAAACTTTATTTGTAACTTTACGTATAATGGAACAATGAATTATCTAGCACACCTTTTTTTAGCCCAACCTACTGCCGATTCTCACTACGGGAATTTACTTGGCGATTTTCGCAAAGGTGTAGCACTCGCCACGCTCAGTAATGGCGTAAGTAAAGGCCTAGAAAACCACTATACAGTAGATAAGTTTACTGACAGTCATGCTAGCGTAAAACAAGCAAAAGCGTTGTTTAAACCAGAGCACAGGCGTTTTGCACCTGTGGCGATAGATATGCTGTTCGATCATTTATTAATTACGCATTGGACGCGATTCTCTACCATTCCATTTGAAGCATTTTGTGAGCAAAGCTTTTCATTATTGGAAAAGAAGTTGCCTGTTATGCCCACCACCATGCAGCGTAGTGTTTCTCATATGATTACGCACAACTGGTTTGCAGACTACGCGGAGTTTGAAGGGATAGGTTTCGCTATACAGGCAGTCGCGAAGCGTATACGATTTAAAAATGATTTTGCTCAATGCGTGCAAGATATAGAAGCAAACTTCACGCTCTTAAATAGCTTATTTCTAGGCTTTTTTCCTGCCCTAATTGAACATGTTCAGCAACACGGGCCTGAGCGCGGTACTCCCAGCGGACTTATCACGGTTTAGATTCGATCCTCGGCAAAAATACCTGCCGCCACCAACTGTTGTAATTGGTATTGGCATTGTGTCCTAAGGGTATCTCTTAGCAACCTTACGGCGGGCGTTATGGATTGCCTACTAGGGCAAATTAGCCATAATTGGGTAGGCTTAACAATATAGTCAGGCATTAAGGCAACTGCGCGGTTATTAAGTAGGTCGTCGCACATGTCCAAACTAGACTTTACTGCAAGGCCATGGCCATTCACACACCATCTTCGCACCATGTCGCCGTCATTAGCAGCACGGTTACCCTGCATTTTAATTTTCACGGGTTGATTGTTGCGGGTAAGCTCCCACTCGTTATAAATAATATCGTGTAGCTGATAAAAAAGGCCGTTGTGTTTAGGTAGGTCTTCTAAGGTTTTTGGTGTGCCGTGCTGTTTTAAATAAGCGGGGGAGGCTACCAATAACCTAGGCACTTCACATATTTTAAAGCCGTATAAACTGGCATCATTTGGCGAACCGTAACGAAGGGCGATATCAACAGGATCGCGATAAAAATCGATGTTGCTGTCGCTTAAATGCAGCTTCATGCTAATACCAGTATGCTCATCCATAAAGCGGTTAAGCCAAGGGGCAATAACATTGCGGCCTAAATCTGACGATAAGCCTATGCGTAATTCACCCTCAATATTTCCTGTATCTTCTTGTAAGTTTTGCTTTGCGTGTTCAAGCATGGTGATGGCTTGCTCGCAAACAGGTAAGTAACGCTCACCCGCAGCAGATAGGCGAAGCGAACGAGTTGTTCGAATAAAAAGGTCGGAACCTAGCGTACTTTCAACTCGCTTAACCGCAGCGCTCGCGGTTGCTGTGCGCATGTCTAAGCTAGATGCTGCTGCAGTAATACTGCGAAATTCAGCGACCTTTAAAATAACAATGAGATCTTCAAGCAACATAGATTATCTATTTTCTATTGAAAATGTTTCAAATATTGTGCTGTTTAATTTGAAACAGTCAAGGCGTATTATATTCTCATGGCATATGAATATGCACATTCGTTCAGTATTTTACTTAAGCAGAAGGGGATTTCTCGATGAAAGCAATTGGATACACTACATCTTTACCTATAACAGATGAAAACGCACTAACGGATGTAGAGCTTGCCAAGCCTGCCGCGTCGGGACGGGATGTCTTGGTGAAAATCAACGCAATTGCCGTTAACCCAGTAGATTTTAAAATTCGCCAACGTGTGTCGCCTGAAAATGGTGAACCTAAAATTTTGGGGTGGGATGCGGTAGGTGAAGTGGTTGAAGCTGGTAATGATGTAGAAACCTTGAAAGTAGGTGATAGAGTATATTACGCGGGCGATTTAACACGCCAAGGCACCAATGCTGAATTCCAGTTAATAGACGAACGCATTGTTGGCCGTGCTCCGAAAAGCTTGTCTGATAGCGAAGCGGCGGCATTACCGCTTACCGCGATAACTGCATGGGAATTATTGTTCCAACATTTGGCGCTTGAAAAACAACAAGCGGGTAATCCCAAGAAAACTAACGAAACCGTGTTGGTAGTAGGCGCGGCTGGCGGGGTTGGTTCAATCATGCTTCAACTGCTAAAAACCTTAACCGGTGCTACGGTTATAGCCACTGCTTCTCGTGAAAGTTCTATACAGTGGGTGAAGAGCTTGGGTGCTGATTATGTCGTTAACCACCGCCAACCATTAGCTGAACAAATTACTGCGCTAAATATTGGGCCAGTTACACATGTGGCAAGCTTGAATGCCACTGATGCATATCTCGATGCCTACGTAGAAATAATGAAGCCTATGGGTAAGATTGCACTTATTGACGACCCTGAAGCGTTAGATATTTCAAAGCTCAAGCCAAAGAGTATTTCTTTACACTGGGAGTTTATGTTCACCCGTTCAATGTTCCAAACAGAAGATATGAGCGCCCAAGGTGAGTTGCTATCCGATGTTGCCGCGTTAATTGACGCAGGCCACGTAAAAACGACAGTAGGTAAGCATTTGGGTAAAATTAATGCGGCGAACTTAATTGAAGCGCATAAAACCCTAGAAGCAGGCACAGCAATTGGAAAAATCGTTTTAGAAGGTTTCTAACTTGTTTGTTGGGGGACCGCATATCGAGTTTGATGTGATAAAACTAGCTCAATGCAATGTTGACTAGCGAAACATAACGTATTCAACGTGGCGTACTAAGTGGTACGTCACGTTTATCATCCTATTCACGTTTTTATTTAGAACCTGCCTATGCAAGATTTTTTAGTAAAAATACTACAAATGGCTATATTTCGAACAAATAGTTGGTTGTTTTTGCGTTTTCTCGCAGTGGTCAGCTTTTATACCTTAGAGGTTCTGTTATTGTACTAATCCTCAATTCGCTATCTTCTTATTAACAATTTTTTACCCTACACCCATTGTTAATAAATTCTAAAAAGGCGAAGTGTTAAAAACGGAACTTATAATATGAATATAAAAAAATTTACCCTTACGTTATTAACGGTGGGCATAACTATGTCGCCTTTTACCCTGCAAGCAAAAGAACATCCTAATCTTATTCTTACTAAACCTGGTGTGGAAAGAATGAGAGACAATTTAGGCCAAGTTCCCCTGTTTGACACAACATTATCAAGTGTTAAACAGGAAGTAGATGCAGAAATTGCTATGGGAATTGATACGCCTATTCCTAAAGACTTTTCAGGCGGTTATACCCATCAACGCCACAAGCAAAACTTCTTTGTAGCTCAAAAAGCCGGTGTGTTGTATCAGGTACTGAACGACGAAAAATACGCAAAATACATTCGCGATATGTTGTTTCAGTATGAAGCCATGTACAAAGATTTACCGCTACACCCTCAAGAACGCTCGTATTCGCGTGGTAAATTGTTTTGGCAGTGCTTAAACGACAGTAACTGGTTGGTTTACATGAGCCAAGCTTATGATGCCATTTATGATTATCTTTCAGCTGAAGAACGGGAAACGCTAGAAACGAATTTGTTCCGTCCGTTCGCTGATTTTATCTCACTAGAGAACCCGCAGTTTTTCAATCGCGTTCACAACCATAGCACGTGGGGCATCGCGGCGGTCGGTATGATTGGCCTAGTCATGAACGACGAAGAACTTATTCAGCGTGCCTTGTATGGTATTGAAGATGATGGTTTAGAAGTAGGCGGTAAAGATAACGACGGTGGCACCATTAAGGTAGAAGGTCAGCGCAAAGGCTTCTTTGCTAACCTAGAAGAACCTTTCTCGCCAGATGGCTATTATACCGAAGGACCATATTACCAACGCTATGCAATGTATCCTTTCCTTATTTTTGCTTTAGCAATGGACAACAGTCGTCCAGACTTAAAAGTGCTTCAGCACAAAGACAACGTTTTATTGAAAGGCGTAAACGCGCTTCTTAATTTGTCTGATGCTGATGGTGAATTCTTCCCAATTAATGATGCCCAAAAAGGGATGTCTTATTACAAGAGTTCCTTGGTGAGTGCGGTGGATTTAGCTTATTTCTACGGTGATAAGAATCCACAACTGCTTAGTGTTGTTGAAAAACAAGGCGAAGTGTTATTGCAAGAATCAGGGCTACAAGCGGCAATTGACGTTCGCGATGGTAAGGCTGAACCTTTTATCAAGCAATCAGTGAACTTAAGTGACGGCGTGAATGGCAAGCAAGGTGGCATAGGTGTGTTGCGCCAAGGTGATGAAGATATGACCTTGGTGTTTAAGTATGCGGCCCAAGGCTTAAGTCATGGCCATTACGACAAACTTTCTTTTTCAATGTATGAAAAAGGCGAGGAAGTATTACAAGATTACGGTTTAGCGCGTTTTGTAAATATTGAGCAAAAAGGTGGCGGTAACTACTTAAAAGAGAACAAAACCTGGGCGAAAACCACCATCGCGCATAACACTTTGTCGATAAATCAGAAGAAACATTTTAACGGCGATTACGATATAGCGAGTCAGCATCATTCAGAGTTATTTACTTTTGATGCAGAGCGCGAAGATATCAAAGTGGTAAGTGCGACAGAAGAAAATGCGTACCCTGGTACCTTGATGCACCGCACTATGGCTATGATCGCTAACGACAACTTCGAAAAGCCGTTCGTGTTAGACATTATGCGGGTTGAGTCAGATAAGAAAAATCAGTATGACTTTCCGTTCTACTATTTTGGCCAAGTATTAGATATGAACTTCAAATACGATACGCCAACGAGCCTGAATCCGTTAGGTGATGATAATGGCTATCAACATTTATACGTTGAAGGAAAAGGCGATGCGGCTGACCACAACACTCAGTTTTCGTGGTTAAGTAATGGCAAGTATTACACCATTACTTCTATCACTAACAGTGAAGATGAAGTGTTTTTTACCCGTATAGGCGCTAACGACCCTGAGTTTAACTTACGACGTGATCCAGCCATCATGCTTCGCAGAAATGATACACAGGATACCCTGTTCGTATCGGTAGTAGAGCCTCATGGGTCTTATAGCCGAGTTAGTGAATCATCACAGAATTCAAAAAGTAGTATTACTGACTTGAGTGTGGTGCTTGATAGCGAAGCCTATACAGGTATTAAAATTACCGACGTTAAAGGTACTGAGCAAGTGTTTATTATCTCCAATGAAGATGCGTCGAAAAACGCCAAACATAGTGTGAAAATAGACGGTGAAAAGTATAGCTGGACGGGCCCTTACTTGTACCAGTAACTTAGTTTCGCTATAGAAATTACGTTATAAAATCAAAGCATGGTAATCACAGTTTCATGGAAAGTGTATGCGAACGCTGTTTTTAAATAGCAATGCTTTGCGTAACGAAATGCGCAGTGTAACTAAAGCCGCACAAACTCCGATAGTTGTCGTTTACATTCATATGTTAACGGCAACCTAAAGAGCGTGCGGTTTTTCTTTTTTTTTAACCGCAACATTTAATGCTGAACCAAACATAAAGAGGAGGCGTAGTGAAAAGGTGAATGACAAATATTCAGCTAACTCCTGAGCAGTAATGGATTGATAGCTGTACGGTATAGGAAAACGCCATGTCCACTCTTTTTGTAAATGAAGAAGCTTATCCCCTCCCTGAAGATCCAAGAACCACGCTACTCGATTTTTTACATCAACACCTCTCTATGTTTGGTGCCAAAAAAGGCTGCGATCACGGCCAGTGCGGTGCCTGTACCGTATTAGTTGACGGAGAGCGAGTAAATGCGTGTTTGGTTTTCGCCTTTCAGCTTGAAGGAAAATCGGTTACCACCATTGAAGGAATAGCCAAGAATGATGAGTTACACCCCCTACAAAAGGCCTTTGTAGAGCGGGATGCTTTTCAGTGCGGCTATTGTACTTCAGGGCAAATTTGCTCGGGTGTCGCGTTAATGGATGAGCTAGCGGCAAAGAACCCCAGTGCGGTGACCTGTAGTGCTGACTACTCACCCAAAGAAGATATTAGTGAAAGAATGAGCGGCAATTTATGCCGCTGTGGCGCTTATCCCAATATTGTTGATGCAATACAAGATGTTATTGCTTTGGAGCCACAATAATGAACCCATTCAGCGTACAAAATATAAAGCATACTCAAGATATTACCGGTTTATCAACCGAAGACAGTGCTAAGTATATTGCGGGAGGTACTAATCTTATCGACTTGATGAAACTTCAGGTTGAAACCCCTTCACAGTTGATTAATTTAAGCCAATGGGAAGATGAGCAGAGTATTACTGAACACGACGATCATTATCGTGTTGGTGCCATGGTTACGAATACGGCGCTCGCCAATTACGCTTATCACAAACCATCACTTTCCTTGCTATCTCAAGCATTATTAAGTGGCGCCACGGTGCAGCTTCGAAATAGGGCGACGACCGGAGGCAATCTACTACAACGAACGCGGTGCTACTATTTTTACGATACCACTAAGGCCTGCAATAAGCGCCAACCTGGTTCAGGATGTGATGCGCTAACAAGTATGAACCGTATTCATGCCATTTTAGGCACTAGTGATGATTGCATTGCCACTCACCCATCGGATATGGCGGTGGCCATGATGGCTCTTGATGCAAAACTGCTGCTAACCGCAAAATCGGGTAACGAACGGGTGGTACCCGTACGTGAATTTTACTGCGAGCCCGGTAGTACACCTCATATAGAAAATATTCTAGAGAATGAAGAGGTTATTACTGCCGTCATTATTCCAAAACAACGTCATGGCAGCCAATATTACCGTAAGGTGCGTGACCGTTCTTCTTATGCCTTTGCTTTGGTATCGGTAGCTGCTGGGCTTGTGGTAAAAGGCAATAGAATTGAAAAGGTTACATTAGGTTTTGGCGGGGTAGGAACTAAACCTTGGTTCCCTGTGAGCGCTATTAAAGTGCTTACAGGCGCTGAGTTTTCTGATGAAGTTTTAGACCTCGCTATTGATGCTGAGTTGGCCGATGCGAAGGTATATGGCAGTAACAATTTCAAACCTGATTTACTCCGTAATACATTCAAAAGCGTGCTGAATTCACTTTATGAACATCAGTGTGAAAATGATGATTACGAAGGAGCGCTTTATGAAAATTGATACTTCGAAAAACGTATTAGGAAAGCCGAAAAATCGCGTAGACGGTGTTTTAAAAGTAACTGGACACGCACGCTACGCAGCCGAGCAGCAGTTCGATGAAAAAGCGTTAGTGGGGTGGCTGGTATCTTCTGACACTGCCGTAGGAGAAATTACTCATTTATCGACAGAGAAAGCTGAAAAGGCAGAGGGCGTGCATGCTGTACTAACCTATAAAAATGCTGGACCGCTTAAGCCATTCAGTAAGCCCGCAAGCGAAAGCCGTTTTACGCAGAGTAGGGCTGTACTAAACGAGCCTCATATTCGTCATTTCGGTGCGCCAGTTGCTTTAGTCATTGCCGATACATTGGAGCAAGCCCGTTATGCTGCAAGCTTGGTTGAGTATACGATTGATGCTAAAAGTCCAGATTTGCTTCTATCTTCAGAGCAGGCCACTACCGTGCCTGATTCCCTTGATGGCGGATTTGAAGCTGATGTCGAAAGTGGAAATAGAGAACATGATAAAAAGGCAGTGGAGATAGAGGCTGACTATACCACCCCCTCTCAAATATCCGCGGCTATGGAGCCACATGCAACCATTGCAAACTTTGATGGCGAAAAGCTAAGCGTGTATACCAGCGTGCAAATTATTGCTTCGGCAGTGGAAGCGTTAGCGGTTACTTTCGAATTAGATGAAGAGAACATTGAGGTGAAAAGCCCCTTTATTGGGGGAGGTTTTGGTTCAAAACTAGGTTTGCATTACGATGCCGTATTGGCCTGTTTAGGGGCGCGATATTTGAAGCGACCGGTGAAGGTTGTTCTAAGCAGACGCCAGGTATTTTACAATGCGCCTCATAGAGGACATAGTTTTCAGCAGATGCATTTGAGTTGCGACAGTGATGGTCTGATAGGTGATATTGAACATCATAGTGCTATGCCGAAAGCAAAAGGTTACGAGTTTGCCGAGGCTACTGGAGCGGGAGCACGTGTAACGTACGCTGCAGAATTTATAAACAGTACCCATAGAATAAAGGATGCAGACACCCCGCTTATCGATTCTACACGTTCGCCTGGTGATGCCATTGGCTCGCTGGCGTTTGAATCGGCCATAGATGAACTAGCCCTAAAAGCGGGGATAGATCCGCTTACCTTTCGAATTAAAAACCTACCTGAAGTTCACCCTGTTAGCGGTAAGCGCTTTACCACCCATAGGCTTGGCGACTGCTTGCAAGAAGGGGCACAGAAGTTTGGGTGGCAACATAAACCAGCGCCCAAGCCTGGGAAATTAATAGGCCACGGTGTAGCGAGTGCTATGCGTATGAACGTTCTGGTACCCAGTGCAGCCAGCATAAGCCTCGACAGCAACGGAAAGCTTACTGTGCGTTCGGATATGACAGATATCGGAACGGGATCTTACACAATATTGGCGCAGATAGCGGCAGGCGCATTCCATTCACAGCTTGATAGTGTAGATGTACAACTTGGTGATAGCAGCTTGCCACCATCCTGTGGTTCTGGGGGCTCTTTCGGCGCGGCAAGTACAGGCTCAGCATTAATGAAGGCCTGCGAGTCGTTGAAGAAATCGTTGAAGAAAGCACTCAGACAAAAGTTGCCAAACCTTACGCCGGAATGTGAATTGGTGTTAGAAGGCAACACGCTGGTGGTTTATGAAACAGATGTGGACACCCACACTAAAACAGATGTGGACACCCACACTAATAGTAGCGAGCCACAGCGTTTTCTTTTAAGTGAGCTTATCGATAAGGATGACTTTCCTTTAACGGAAGTAGGTGAAGTGAGCGAAGACGACACCAGTGAAGACGAGCAATACTCTTGTGGCGCGCATTTCGTAGAAGTGGAAGTGGACACCCACACAGGTGAAGTGCGACTGAAAAGACAATATGGTATTTTTTCAGCAGGTAAAATCCTTAATGAAAAAACGGCGTCTTCGCAAATTAAAGGCGGGATGGTATGGGGGGCAGGGTATGCACTTACCGAAGCCATTCATCATCACACTGATTCGGCCAGTTTTATCAATCCTGACTTCGGTGAATATCATATTGCGGTAAACCGCGATATTGCTGAGGTCACGTTAGATTTCCTAGAAACGCCAGATTATGAAGCATCTCCTATTGGCGCCAAAGGTATTGGCGAACTTGGTATTACAGGCGCTGGAGCCGCTATTACCAATGCGATTGCAGATGCAACAGGCGTGCGAATTCGGGAATTTCCAATCACAATGGATAAGGTGATGGAAGGACTGCAAAATAAGTGATTAGGCTAGGTATGAGCTTAGTCAATAATTTATGGAGAACCGATAGGCTTTAACCGTAAAACGTTACCATTATCCTTAACTTATGAAGATAAAAATATGTGTGACTCTTAAATCGCAAGGACGCGAAGAGTCACACGTTGAGAAGATATATAAATCACGTTGATTATTTTAAGATGATTTCACGGAAAATATATTCCCCAGTCAAGGTGCGGATTTTTGGGTATCCGGCGCTGAGTTCTTCAGACATAGTTTGATTGTCTTCCCCCCACTTTTTCATAAAGGCTTCATATTTTTTCTTACTGGGCTCCAAATCAGAAAGTTTCTCGTAGGTAACGACTAATAGCATATTGAAGTCACCAGTTAAGGGGAGTTCACTTGCGTATATTTTCCAGTCTTTGATGTAACCCATATCTTTTTGAATTTGCACGGCTTTAGCCCAAGATTGCTGTAGCCCAGCTAAATACATATCTTCCATGTTGGGGTCGACTTTAACCATGGTCATCGAAACAAGCTCGGTACCAATATCAAAATCTTCATAGACATCAAGGCGATCTTTGGCTTGTAGGTTTGTACAAACGCCAATTAGCGTAAGGACTAAAAGTATAATTTTCATTCATTATCTCCTGATAATATTGAAGTGAGTTAATGCCCCCTACTTCAAACTCCAAGAGACTTTCGGAGTGTAACAGTTTTTTCACATATTGATTAAATTTCATACTGATTTTATTTTTACTTCAATCAAAAAATCGAATATTTTGATAGAGTTCCAATATTTAGACATCCATACATCAGCTGCAATATAGGCCATTTATCTATTTGAGGTTTTAAGAGTAAATAATAGCCCCTCTTGTTGCTAAAAGTGATTTATTGGAGAGGTTAGAGTAATTCGTATGGTGCTTTTATTAAGTGGTCGAGATATAAAGTTTTTTATAAAATTGAACGTGCGATTGGTTACTATTAGAAGAGTTGCGCTGAGGGTGTCTTTTAGGTTTATGTAGCGTTTAGGTTTATACAGTTAGTTAGGCGGTTTCCAGTATCTTCTGTCTCCGTATAGCTATTGAAAGGCTAATTGACGATGAAAACTGTGTTTCAATTCCTTGGCACATGCCTTCCCAGTCTATATTTTGTAGACCAGTGCGATCAAGAATAGGCGAGTGAATATTGGAAATATAGCCATTCTGATCAGAACGGATTTTTCTTCCCAATTTATCGACGAGCTCTAGGTAATCATGGAGAAGAAAAGGAAGCCCTTTAACTACATTTCCGCTACCAGAAAAAGGTTGTAAATACTGAGGTTGCTTTCCAATCTTAGCTGCAGCAACTCTTTTTTTGATACTGGTGAAGTCAGATTGTTCTGGAGTTTCTGATAAACCTACGCGCAATGGATTTAAATCCACATAGGCCATGCAGGCGGCCAAGGCGGCTTCATCAAGTAATGATTGAGATTTAAACCGCCCCTCCCAAAAACGTCCGGTACATTCGTCTTCTTTGTTTGCTAAACGCGCAATAAACTCATTTAAAAGCCGCATAAACCAACTGATATCGTGCAACCTTTGACGATATATATTTGCAGTTGCTATTACGGATTCTATTTGGGCGTCCGAAAGCAAGCTACGCTGTTCAGCTTGCATATATTGACGGGTTAAGTTAGTGCCTTTGTGAAGCGTATGCCATCGTTTCAATACTTCGTGAGTAGTCCACGATAAGGCTTCATCTCTGTCGACATGCAAAACGACGTGTGTATGGTTGCTCATCACTGCATAGGCGCAAACGTTAATAGCAAATATGCTTCCTAGTTTGATTAGCCTGGCTTCAACCCACTGACGGCGATGCTCGTAGCTCTTTTTGCTGTAATGGTCTTCACCACACAGGAACGCTCTGCGCACGCACCGCGAAATACAATGGTAGTAAGGGGTATCTTGTAAGCAGATGAGCGATTTTCGAGGGCGCGGCATAGCGTAAACTCTGTAATTTTATAAGTTTCACAATAGTGCCGTTTACATAAATATTAATATACTGAACTTGTGGCGGGTTTGTGTGGCTGTCCGAGCTTAAGTTGCTAGTGTAGGCGAGGCATCGAATATGAAATTCGGTGGGTGTCTAAGTTTTGCTTAAAGAAAGTGAATACAGCCTATCAATATAAAACAAAGAAGCCCCTAAAAGGGGCTTCTTTATGAGCTTATCTGCTACGAAATACTACTCCGCTAATGCATCGGGTTTAGGAGGAGTGGGGGCTTTTATGACAGGTGCGTTAGCAGCTGTGCCTGTTAATATTTCACTTTTGCCAGTAAGTAAGTCATCGAGGGTACCACTTTCACCATTTACCAAACCAACTTCACGAAGCATTGCATCAACTACAGGTGCATTCGCTCGGTAACTTAAAGCCGCTTGTGTAACCTGGTCGGCTAAACCGCTACCTGTAGCAACGGTTTGGCCACTACCAGATTGACCGTTCCCTTGACCATAACCTTGAAGAATTTTAATTCCTTCGATGTTCTCAAGAGGTTTAACTGCTTGGGCGATAAGCTCAGGTAAAACTTCCATCATAGCTAGCGATTTTTGAAGTTCGATCTGTTCATCTTTAAGTGTATTTTCTGCTTCATAAAGTGCTTGTTTACCTGCGGCTTCTACGGCAAGCACTTTCTCGTCCGCTTCAGCTTGTAGCATTTTCGCATCAGCGCTAGCTTTTGCTTCCGTTAAAATAGCTTCAGCAGTATTTTCAGCCGCTTCTTTCTTCGCAGCTGCTTCAACAGTAATATTCACCGCATCACGTTCCGCTTCTTTTTGCGCATCGATAACTTCAATTTGTTTCTTACGTTCAGCATCGGCCACCAATTTTGCGGTAATAACGGCTTCTTCTTTTTCAACTTTGGTTTTCTCTGCTTCTGCGGCCTTCGCGCGTGCCGCAGATTCTTCTTCAGACTTATTAGCAACCGCAATTTGTTTTACTTGCTCAGCAACTTCTACTTCTTGCTGTTGACGAATACGCGCTTGTTCAAGAGCCTGGCTTTTCGCAATTTCTTGAGTTTCTATCTCGCGAGACTTTTCGATTTCAGCAGCTTCAATCGCACGATTTTTAGCAATCTCCGCTTCGCGCTCTTCACGCTCTTTCATTTCACGCTGTTTCGAGATTTCCGCTTTTTGTTCTTGGCGTTTAAATGCGAGGGTTTGTTCCTGCATCAAGCGGGCTTCTTCTTCATCGCGCTTTACTTCTAAAGACTGCTTTTCAGCAGCTAAGTTACGTTGTTCAATAAGGATACGGTTCTCTTGCTGAATATCATTAGTCTCTTTGCGCTTTTCTTCAATAATTTTAGCAAGGCGAGCACGACCTTCAGCATCGAATGCGTTGTTTTCATTGAAAAATTCAAGGTCAGTTTGATCGAAGCCAGTTAAACTGACTGATTCCAGTTCCAAACCGTTCTTTTCTAAATCGTTAGCCACGCTCTGTTGTACTTTCTGTACGAAATCGGCACGTTGTTCGTGCATTTCCGTCATGGTCATCTCGGCGGCAACCGCACGAAGTACGTCGACAAATTTCGATTCCATTAGTTTTTTAACTTCTTCAGCTCGGGTTGTGCGCGTACCTAAAGTTTGCGCTGCCATAGATATTCCGGCTGAATTAGGCGCTACTCGTAGATAGAAGTCAGCTTTAACATCAACGCGCATTCTGTCTTTCGTTATGAGCGCATCTTTTTGCGTTTTTTCCACTTCTATACGCAGTGTGTTCATATTGACTGGAATAATTTCATGTACAACAGGAAGTACAATTGCACCCCCGTCTTTGATGACTTTTTCACCACCAAGCCCAGTTCGAACAAAGGCAGTTTCTTTGGTCGCTCGAGTGTATAGTTTGGCAAAAATAAGCCCAATAGTGATAAGGGCTACTACAATAATACCTGCAATAAATAGCAATGAAGGTAAGTTTGATGTTTGAAGGGTTTCCATACTCAGTCTCTTATTTATTATTGATAACGGGTGGCTAACCAGCTGTGGGTGGTTTTCTTAACAAGGATAACGCGCTCACCTTGTTTGAAGAGTTCATTGTCTTCAAAAGGTTCGACTAAAACATAGTGGGGCTGTGAATAATCATCGGTGAATTTAGCTTCAGCAGGATTTCCCTTCGATGCAATCCCAATAGTTATATGTGCTACCGCACCTATGAAGTCGTCGTTTTGAATAGCAGAAGTTTGAAATTTCGGAATAACAACCGCAATTATCACACTGACTTTCGATGTGAGTAGGGTACCGACAATCGCGGAAAAAGGGAGCGTTACCCAAACGGGTAGGGTGATATTAGCAATAGATTGGGTGGCGAAATTAGTCACAAACCCAAGTAAACCGAAAATGGTTAAAAGTACCACCAGCCATATTAGTAGCGGGACTCTATCTAAATTGAGCCAGCTCCCAAAACTAAGAATAGAACTACTTTCTACATCAATATTTGAGTTAGGCATATCGTCAAGCAAACCAACCATGCTTATGCCAAAAACTAGCCCCACAATTTCTATAATAAATAGAATGGCTACCGTGGCTAACGCGATACTAAACCAAAAATTCGCATCGCTCAGCAAAATATCTAACATTTACACCGTCCCTGATGATGTTTTTATTAACCTTTTTATATCACATTCTGTTTATATATCCAGTGAAAAACGACCAAACTAGGGACAGTTTTATATGATAAACCTAAAGTTTAATGACGGTGACCTTCACCTATCGCATTTCCATTTTGGTCGTAAAATCCGCTAGCGCCTGCTTCTATAAACCCTTGATTTACCATATTGGTTAAAAAGGGGTCGGTATGATCATCGCCAATGTCAGCATAATCGGTAGCTTTGTATTTACCACGGCTTTCAAAAAATGCTTCTAAGTTTACATTGTCGTTAACTGAAACTAATGACCACTCTCGGGTAGTATTCTTTTCATTAACACGAAACTGTTGGATTAGTTTTAACTCAGGTAGCCAAGCGAGCGTCATATCCACTTTGCTATTTTGATAAGTTAAATACTCAATTTTCATACAACCTTTGCCTTCAGAACGCTCTAAAGTCATTTTGTTTAGCAAAGTATTGCTAATTAACTGATAACGAAATGAAAAATCTTTTTCTACTCGGCCGTGAATACTTTCGCCCGGCTGATATTCGATAGCGCGTTCGTGCTTATCAAAATAACGAACAGGCTTGATTAGCTTGTTTCGCACCATCGTCCAAGTTTCAGTAATGCCAACCTGTGGGTACTGATGAGCAACCGTATTGTTATAGCGTAAAAGCGAAATTTCCGTGCTATTACCGGGAGTGAATCCGCGGCGGGTAGTGACGGTATAGTCAGCTTTCAGGTTGCCCGCTTCAAGTTCGCATTTTGTGTGGGTGTCCAAATTATTCTTCGCCAGATTATTAGCATCCAGAATACTAGTTGTGTGGGTGTCCACCTTGCTGGAGTGGGTGTCCAAATCTGTGGTAACAGAGGTTGCGAGGCTAGGCGCTGCCGTTAGTAAGGCTGAAATAACATACGTGGCTAAAGCTAACGAGGGTAAAACTAGGTACTTCATGTATTTAAAACTCCGAAATAAGGGAGCGTGAACGCTCCCTTAGAACTGATGATAAACGTAATTTTTTATTCCACTACGGCGTCTGCTTGGGTAACGATGTCACCCGCGAAGTCCATAATATGGAAGATTACGCTTTGTTCGTTTGTGCCATTTACTAAGAAAGCGCCAGGGCCCTTAGCATGAATACTCACGTCTTCTCCTGAGTGAGTTTCTGAGCCCATAGGAACTAACGCTTCTTGGTGATAACCCGGGGTAGTAGTGTCGATATCAGTAAGGTCTTTGCGACCAGTATCGTACGCTGTAGCGTAACCCGCATCTGAATTGGTTTCGTCTCCAAGGTTTCTGAAGCCAAGACCATTGGTGTAACCCAACGTGGTATAGGGTGTACCATCAGACGCGGTAGCGGCTTCGTCAGCGCCAACATTTACCACTTTACCTAATATAGGATTACCACGTTTAGGGTAGCCTGCAATGGTAAACACATGGCCGTGGTCAGCAGTAACAATAATAAGTGTATCTTCATCGTTAGTCAGCTCGTCAGCCATAGCAACAGCGTCAGCAAAGGCTAAGGTGTCGTATAAAGCACCATAAGCATTACCAGCGTGGTGAGCATGGTCAATACGGCCCGATTCAACCATAAGGAAGAAGCCTTCATCGTTGTTATCAAGAATATTGATAGCCGCTTCAGTCATTTCTGCCACCGAAGGCTCACCAGCAATATCGTTGCCGCGATCAGCTTCATATTGCATGTGCGATTCATTAAACAAACCAAATACGCGTTCGGTCGTTTCAGTATCTAAGCCGTCAAAACCAGATTGGTCGACGATATAAACACCATTCTCATACATATCTTGCCATTCTGCGGTAAGGTCACGACCATCCGTTCTATCACCTTCAACTTCGCTTGCAGCATCTATACTATTAAATGCAGCATCGTTGGGAAGAAAGTGGCGGCGGCCGCCGCCCATGACTACTTCTAAGCCATCCACGTCTAAGCCTTCATAGTTAGCTTCTAAGTTGGCTTCGAAGTTTACTAGTTGATCGGCAATATCAGGGCAGCCAGCAGTAACCGCATCTTCAGGCATATCAGATACATCTTCCCAGTTACGATCGGCCGACTTGGCGTAGGTAGCGGCTGGCGTAGCATGAGTAATACGAGCAGTAGATATAATACCGGTAGATTTACCCGCTATTTCTGCAAGTTC
Organism: uncultured Alteromonas sp.; assembly: GCF_963976965.1. Classification (NCBI taxonomy): domain Bacteria; kingdom Pseudomonadati; phylum Pseudomonadota; class Gammaproteobacteria; order Alteromonadales; family Alteromonadaceae; genus Alteromonas; species uncultured Alteromonas sp. The sequence goes on along the minus strand of NZ_CAXBMP010000022.1, from coordinate 49,808 downwards.
TAATGCGGTTACGAGTTCGTTGCCAGCAACTGTACTGCATTCGCCTCGCTCAATATCTTCATCAACACCAATAACACCTACATCGGTTTTTACACCGCTAATCATGGCTGTCATGGTGCCAGCAGAGTCTGGGGTTTGTGCATCAACGTTATACGTTTTAGACAATCCAGAGAATGGGAATTTACCAAAGCTAAGCTGGTTTTCTTCGCCATCAAGCCCTTTCAATTGGCCATCTAGAATTCGTGCGGCTGTGATGGTTGAAATGCCCATGCCATCACCAACGAATAGAATCACGTTTTTCGCTTTACCGCGAAGGTCGGCTACCATAGCCTGTAATTCTTCATCGTCAGCTACTTGAGCTACTTCAATGTTAGCGTTAGATATGCTGGCTGAGGTGCCGGTAGCATCCATCCACACTTGCTTGTTGTTTTCCACTTCTGCACTGGCGGCTATAAACCAGTCGTTGTTTAAAGTAGTAAGTAGCTCACCGGTTGCAACTTCAGAGCTGCCTAGAGAACAAACGTAGCTTGTGTCGGTAATCTCGTCGCTACCTAAGGTGCCATCTGCATTGGTGTCTAGGCCAGAATCAAACTGTACACCGCTATTCGGGCAGTTGGTATCGCCTACTGCTAACGCTGTTTGCACGGTTAAGCTGTTAAGACCGTTTGAACCATCAACGCCTGCTGCGCCATCGTTTCCGTCATCGCCTTCAAGAGAGCAGGCGGTTAGGCCGGCAACTGCTAATGCAACAATACTCAATTTAAAAAGTTTCATTGTTCTTCTCCACTTATTCGTTTATCAGGCCAAGGGCTTGGTTGATTAGGTGGAAAACAACATTTTGTTCTATCACACCTTGTGCTAATTGACTTCCTGGTCCAGTTGCGTGTAATGCTATATCTTCACCAGAGTGTGTTTCAGATCCAAGTGGAATAAGTGCTTCTTGGTGATAACCGGCGGTAGTGGTATCTACATTGGTTAAGTTCATACGACCTGCCGCATTATCGTAGTTGTAACCTTCATCAGAATCGGTTTCTGTTCCAAGGTCACGAAAACCTAAGCCGTTGGTGTAACCTAATGTGGTATAAGGCGTGCCGTCAGACGCTGTAGCAGGTTCTTCTGCTCCAACATTAACCACTTTACCTAAAATGGGATTACCGCGTTTTGGGTAGCCTGCAATAGTAAATACATGGCCGTGATCAGCCGTTACTAAGATAAGTGTTTCAGATGGATCTGTGTTTTCATACGCGGCCATAACAGCGGCTTCAAACGCCAAAGTATCTGTAAGTGCACCGGCTGCATTGCCAGCATGGTGGGCATGGTCAATTCGGCCAGACTCAACCATTAAGAAGAAACCAGCGTCGTTGTTATCTAAGATGTTTACCGCAGCTTCGGTCATTTCAGCAATAGATGGCTCGCCCGCTACGTCATTGGCGCGGTCTGCTTCGTACTGCATGTGTGACTCGTTGAACAAAGCAAAAACCCGTTCAGTCGATTCAGTGTCTAAAGTGTCGAAGCCTGCTTGGTCAACAATATAAACACCATTTTCATACATCTGCTGCCATTCTGACGTAAGGTCTCGGTCGTCTGTACGATCGCCTTCTACTTCGCTAACTGCATCAGCGCTATTAAAAGACGCGTCTTTAGGTAAGAAGTGACGACGGCCACCGCCCATAACCACTTCAATACCGTCTACATCAACACCTGTATATCTGCCTTCTAGGAAGCTCTCAAAATTTACTAACTGATCGGCAATATCAATACAGCCAGCCGCAGCAGCCTCTTCTGGCATATCTGAAATATCTTCCCAGTTACGATCAGCTGATTTAGCGTAAGTGGCCGCAGGCGTAGCGTGTGTAATACGTGCAGTAGAGATAATACCGGTTGCTAACCCTTTAATTTCAGCAAGTTCAAGTGCAGTAATAACTTCATTGCCAGCAACGGTAGCGCATTCACCGCGTTCAATATCTTCGTCAACGCCAATAACACCCACATCCGTTTTTAGGCCCGACATCATCGCTGTCATCGTACCTGCTGAATCTGGAGTTTGTGCATCAACATTGTAGGTTTTAACCAACGCCGTGTGGGGGAAAGTTTCAAATGCCAAGTAACCTTCTTCGCCCAAACCGCCTTCAAGCTGCCCTTTGTGGATGCGCGCAGAAGTAAGCGTAGAAACCCCCATTCCGTCGCCTACAAACAAAATCACGTTTTTGGCTTTGAACTGGTTGTTTGTCACTAGTTTTTCAGTAAGTTTGCTTTGCGCATCTGAATACCATGCGTTATCTGTTTGGTGTTCGGGTAAAACAGCTGCTTGCAAACCAGATGAAGCAACCAGTGCAAGAGCACTAAGCTTCGTTTTCCAAGTACGATTCATCGTCGTTCCCTACATTGAATTTAAATTGTGATGGTCAGTTTTATTGTTAATTAGTACGCAAATCGACAAATGAAATTGATTCTCGTTATCATTTAAATGCGCTATTTTCAACGATATATCGTGAAAGTGACGTTTATTTGACAGATTTTTGAACGGGCTTTAACAAAGCAACTAATAGGTACAAAATTTAAGAAAAGGAGGGTAAGACTATTTGTAAGTTATCTTTACAAATTAGGGTGTTAGAAAAGCATGTTTAAAAGACAAATAATAAAATTAAATTTATGAAATTTTTAGTATGGCAGGAAGCTAAGTCTCAGATATCGCTACTTAAAAGTGTGATGTTGTAACATAACATTGGAGTGTGACACACACAATGTACTGCCTTGATCATACCAGTCACCTAACACGATTCTGGTAGCAGGTTTGCCATTGGCGGTAAGAGAATGAATGTTTGGGCGGTGTGTGTGTCCATGAATTAAGCGTTGAACATTGTGCTGCTCCATAACCTTAATCACTTCTGTGGGTGTCACATCCATAATGTCTGGCTTAAGGTGCTTTTGGTTCTCTTTACTTTCCGCTCGACCATTTCTTGCAACGCGGCGTCTGTACCATAAAGGCAAGGCTAGCATTAGCCTAGGCCACCACCAACCGCGAGATTTCTTTCTGAATTTTTGGTAAGCCACATCGTTAGTGCAAAGCTCGTCGCCGTGGGTGATAAGTGTGGGTGTCCCGTATAAGTCAATAACGGTGGGTTCGTTGATAAGTGTCATGCCCGCTTTATTTGTCCAGCCTTCGCGTATGGCAAAATCGCGATTGCCATGCATGAAATAGATAGGCACATGTTGGCTTAAAGTCTTGAATGCCTCTGCAATAGCGGTATTAAATGGGGTAACGTCATCATCGCCTATCCATACTTCAAATAAATCGCCCAGCACATATAAGGCATCGGCTTCCTTTGCATCGCTTTCTAAAAATTGCATTAGGCACGCTGTGATGTCAGGTCGATCTGCACTTAGGTGTAAATCGGCAATGAAGTAGGTAAATGACATAGAAATGGACAACTTTGAAAGGCGTTTGGAAAAAAGAGGCCGCTTTGAATGAGTACGGCCTTTGCTTAAGATGTAGCGATAGTGAGCATTTAAGGTTTGAAATGCTCACTTAACAGCACTAAGCGACAACCGCTTTTTCAATAACAACTGGCTCAACAGGTACATCTTGGTGATAACCGCTTGAACCGGTTTTAACGCTTTTAATTTTCTCAACTACGTCCATACCGTCGGTAACTTTACCGAATGCGCAGTAGCCCCAGCCATTCACTGATTCGCTAGTATGGTTAAGGAAGCTGTTATTACCCACGTTAATGAAGAACTGCGCAGTTGCTGAATGCGGATCGTTAGTACGTGCCATCGCAATAGTACCAATTTCGTTAGCAACGCCGTTGTTTGCTTCATTTTCAATAGTATCTTTGGTGTCTTTCTGATCCATATCTGCAGTGAAACCACCACCTTGAATCATGAAACCGTCAATTACACGGTGAAAAATAGTGTCATCGTAAAAACCTTCTTTAACATAAGCTAGAAAGTTCTCTACAGTTTTAGGGGCTTTGTCTTCAAATAATTCTAGGGTGATATCACCAAAGTTTGTTTTGAGAGTAACCATTTCTTCGTGTCCTGCCTTTAAATAAGTAAATACTTGGTAATATTACCGCATAACCAGCCATGCGGGGAAGTAGCGATGCTAAAAAGCATCGCAAAATCTTACCATTTGGCAACATACAGTGCTAAACTTTGCGGCCATTTTGATACTTAGGAATTCACTTTATGCTACACCTTTACAATACCCGTACCCGTGACAAGGCGAAATTCGTGCCGCTTCAAGAAGGGAAGGTGGGCTTGTATGTGTGTGGTATTACCGTGTACGACCTAAGCCATATGGGGCATGCTCGCACTTACCTTAGCTTTGATATCTTAGTTCGATACCTGCGTCATTTAGGTTTTGATGTGAAGTACGTTCGTAATATCACAGATATTGACGACAAAATTATTGCCCGTGCTAATGAAAACGGAGAAACCTTCGAAGCGTTAACTAAGCGCACCATTGGCATGATGCATGAAGACTTTGCTGCTATCAATTTACTTGAGCCAGACGTAGAGCCAACCGTTAGCGGCCATATGGATGAGATCATCGATATTATTAAGATATTGATGGATAAAGGCTTTGCATATCAGGCCTCAAATGGCGATGTATTATTTGATGTAAGCAAATTCCCTGAATATGGCAAGTTGAGTAAGCAAGACTTAGATCAGCTTCAATCTGGGTCCCGTGTTGAAGTGGCATTGGATAAAAACGACCCACTGGATTTTGTATTATGGAAGCCCGCTAAAGCCGGTGAGCCTGCATGGCAATCGCCGTGGGGTGAAGGCCGCCCTGGCTGGCACATTGAATGTTCTGCCATGAACAAAAAGCATTTGGGAGCACATTTTGATATTCACGGAGGAGGTTCTGATCTTACGTTCCCGCACCATGAGAACGAAGTGGCGCAGTCATGCTGTGCATTTGATACACCGTACGTAAACGTATGGATGCACGCTGGCATGGTGCAAGTAGACGACGAGAAAATGTCTAAGTCGTTAGGTAACTTTTTTACCCTTCGTGACGTATTACAAGAGCACGATGCTGAAACCTTGCGCTTCTTCTTAATGTCGGCACATTACCGTAGCCAGCTAAGTTACTCGCAAGATAACATTACCCAAGCAAAAGCGGCATTAGAGCGTTTATACACTGCGCTTCGTGGTGTATCAATAGATGAATCTACCGACCTTAGCTACGGCGGTTATTTAGCGCGCTTTGAAGCTGCCATGAATGACGATTTAAACGTACCTGAAGCATTTTCAGTATTGTTTGATGTGGCGCGTGAAATAAACCGTAATAAAGATAATGCCGAAGAAGCGAGTAAATTAGCGGCGGTACTTAAAGGTTTAGGTGCTATTTTGGGCATGCTGCAAAGCGACCCAGATGCTTACCTTAAAGGCGGTAGCGAAAACGATGATGAAGCCGCTGAGATTGAAGCGCTGATAAAACAGCGTAACGATGCGCGTGCAGCTAAAGATTGGGCAGCAGCAGATGCTGCGAGAGATGCACTTAACGCTAAGAATATAGTGTTAGAAGATGGGCCTGCAGGTACGACTTGGCGCAGAGGCTAGGTGCTCAAAACAAAAAAGGGCTTAGCTGACATCATCGGCTAAGCCCTGATTATCAAAAAACATTCGCTTAAAAACGCTTTTCAATACCAACTTCAAATCTACGTTGTGCACCATACCAACAGTTATTCGTGTCGTAACATGCACCAACATACTCTTTGTCGGTCAAGTTACTTACACTGCCTGTTAGTTTTAAATCGTACTCTGGCATGTCGTAAGACAATACCGCATCAACCAAGGTGTAAGAAGGCACAGTGTCGGTGTTGTACTTATCTGCTTGTGTTTCACCCACGTAGCGAACACCTGCACCTAGCATTAAGCCGTCTAGCGCATCATCGAAGAAGTAGTTCGCCCATACTGATGCACTTTCTTCTGCAACCCAAACTGGCGTTTTACCTACTACGTCTGGGTCCAATGTGTCTTCAGTTACTTCTAAATCTAACAAAGTAGCATTTGCTTGCAGTGAAAGGGCGTTGGTTACTTTAGTAGAAAGCTCTAGTTCAACACCTTTCGATTCAACTTCACCATTTTGCGTATATTGCGCAAAGTCTGACGTATTGACCACTACATTTTGTTTCGTCAGTACGAAGTACGCACCGGTAAACGTGGTTGCGCCATCACCGCTAATATACTTGGTTCCCACTTCAACTTGGTCAGCTGTAGTAGGTTTGAAAGCTTCGCCAGTAACTGAGTCGGTACCTGAAACTGGTTCGAAAGATTCAGCGTAGTTCGCATACATGCGCCAGCCTGAGTCAAACGTGTACATAGCGGCTACACGGCCTGAAAACTCATTTTGGTCAATTTCTGTGGTGCTGCCGTACTCAAAACCCGCATATACATTCTCTGCCACATCAGTGCTTTCAAATTGATCATATCGACCATTTAGCAAGAACGTGAAATTATCGATACGTATTTCATCTTGAAGATAAAAACCAATTTGCTCAATGTCGATAACGTGATCTTCTTGGTAGAAGTCGAGTGGTAGAGAATCTACATCGAACAAGTCATTATCGATATTGCTTAAATCTAGTACTGGCGTGTCGGTAGTTAATGTATCTCGATACGCAACGGTTGAGTCGGAATTTTGGTAATCGACACCGAACAATAGGTTGTGTGCCACATCACCGATTTGAACAAACCCAGCCACCTGCGTATCAACAGTCACACCGTCAATTTCTTCATCGGTAAGGTATGCTGAACGAGTTAGGTAAATATCGTCTGTAGGCGTACCTGAGTGATAGGTATTTTGTTGCAGGGCGTCAGCATCGGTATAGCGAAACTTTTGTAACACTGACCAGTTATCATTAAATTCATGGTTCAGTTTATAGCCAAGCATAAGTACTTCGCGAGAATAGCTGTTCCAGTTTTCATCACCTGCATAAACGCTGGCGTCAAGCTTTCCATAAGGTGCTTCGTAAAGGGTACCAACGCCTGGAAGTGGGGTAGAGGGCACCATTTGAGGGTCGTCTTGATAATAGGCAGATAAGGTAAGCTCCGTTGCCTTGCTAAGATCAATGGTAACTGAAGGCGCAATGGTATAACGCTCGTTTTCAGTAGTGTCCTGAAATCCATCTTGTTTTCTACCTAGTGCCACAACACGATAGCGCGCGTTGTCGGTAAGTTGGCCGGTAGTATCTACACCAAGCTCAAATAAGTTATCTGAACCTACCGCTGCACGAATTAAGGTTTCGTTTTCGTCTTTAGGGTATTTGGCAACTTGGTTAATCATGCCGCCAGGAGGAACGAGGCCATAAAGCGATGACGCAGGGCCTTTTAATATTTCTAAAGATTCTGTTGCGAAAGAATCAACTTGCGGATAAAGGTTCCAGCTGTTGTTACTTAAAAGAGGTAAGCCATCGTAAAAGGTTTGGTAGGTATCGAAGCCACGAATGGTAAATTGGTCAAAAATAGTGATGGTTGGGCGACTTTCAGTCGTTACTCCAGAGCTATAGCGCAAGGCTTCTGATACCGTTTGTGCTTGGCGCAATTGTAAAAGCTCTTGATCGATAACACTGATACTGACAGGCGAATCGATAGGGCGCAAAGAAGACTTAGTGGCCGTACTTCTGTACGACTGCATAGGGTTAACTTCAATGTGCTCAAGGCTTTCATCTTCTTGTTCTTGTGCAACTGGTGATGTAGCTACCGCTACCGCTATCGCTAATGCGGTTAAGGAAGGGTAAAACCAACCTTTACGACCGTTCGACATTCTTTATTTCCTCAAAATGTAAGACTAACAACCATTGGTATTGGTCAGAAGTCTACCATATGAGTATTGAAATAATAATAGTTATCATTAAGTTTTAATTTTTTGAGCGTGTACCTACAAGTTCTTCTCTATTGTTGTTTCTTCTGAAGGTTCTGTTACTGGCATTGTAGATTCCTTTTTAGCGAGCTCTGATTTCCAGCGCTGCTGTGCAATGTGTCCTTTCATCAATTCTAAGCATTCATTTACCACCTGTAATACTTCCTTATCTAAAGCATCGGCTGTAGGGGTGTAATCGTGCATACCCACTGAGATGAAATGGTCGATGCGCTCAGCATCTAAATCAGACAATAAGTTTACCAGCGACATGGTGACAATATCAGTTACTGATTCTTCCAGCGTGTTCTCAATTGTTTTACCAATTATGGGTAAGTAATTAAGCGTAGACACCTGAGAGTTTCCGCGCACCGCTTTGCCTACACTTTTGCGAACATGTTCACGTATCACTTCGCCATGTTCATCGTTACTTATAGATTGCCCTAAGTGATTAATAACACCCGCCATCCATTGGGTAATAACAGGGCGGCGTGGTGCAAGGACTTGCTCGGTAATCTCATCTACCAAGGGAGAGCCTGCGGCAATGTCTTTTTGTGCATCGCTCAATACTTTTACCACAATTCTGTCGCTGAGCTCTTCAACAAATACATCGTAATAGAAGGCGAAGAACCGAAATATGGCGGTGCGGTTTAAATCAATAATTTGATATTTGTGCAGCCGGTGCAAAATTGAAAATATGCGTAGGAAGCGGAACAGCCGCGTAGCCCCAAGAGGAATTAGCCCGACTAAATCGTACCAATGTAGAAAAGGGAAAAAATACCAACGCAGGTGCTCTTTGCGCACGATGGCAACAATCCACCTAAAACAAAACTCAGTAAGAAAAATGCCAATGAAGACTAAATCAACCAACAAGAAGTTGTGGTGAATGGGGTCGTAAGCGTTAATTAAAGCGGGGAAGAAGGCATCTATTTGAGAATAGATAAAATCGGTAGCGTACAAGGCATCGAAAATTAGCCATGCTAGGTTTAAAAATAAAATACCCAGCATGACTAAATCTAAGATTAACCAGGGCGTTTCATGACTGTTACGTAAATTGTCCCGGTTAATCCTTAGCATTGCTCTTATCCTTTGCTATTTAGCCTGTGCTATTTAATCTAGTGACGTCTACAAACAGCTTTAGCTTCTGGCCCGGCTGTAAGTAACGCGATGTATTAATGTTATTCCATTTGCCAATATTACTGATGCTGACATTGAATTTACTCGCTATGCGCGACAGGGAATCACCGTTTCTAACCGTATAGGTTACGCGTTTGGTTATAGCATCTGCGTTTTTTGAGTTGCTTTTGTTATTCTGCCAAACCACTAATTTGTTCCCAAGACGGAGCATGTCGCCAGGCGCCATATTGTTCCAACTCGCTAGTTTTTTAGTCGTAACACCATATTTACGCGCAATATCCCATAACGTATCACCTGAGCGAATAGTATGGGTAACTTTATATGCACCGTGCTTTTTGTTTTGCACACTGGCTAAACGCTGGCCTTGTGATAGGTCGTAATTGTCTAGGGCTTTCAAAGCCACAGGTACCATAATAGGTTGGCCAATACGAATAACGTTAGAGTTAAGCTCGTTAACTTGCTTAATCACTTTCACAGTGGTGTGATATTTATTCGCAAGTTTCCCTAAGCTATCACCTGGCTTCACCGTATGACGTACCCAATTCAATCGGTCGGTACGATCAATTTTAGCAAGCGCATCACTAAAGTCAGCGGCTTTGGTTAACGGTAACACTAATCTATGCGGGCCCTCTGGAGCAGTAGCCCAGCGGTTAAAGCCAGGGTTCAATGCATGTAACTCTTTAAGCGTCATGCCCGCAAGGTCGGCAGCAAAGGCCAAATCTACCTGTGAACCAATATCAACCACTTCGATAACGGCGACGTTTTCAACTTCAGGCCATGCAAAAGCATATTCATCACGATGTTTTAAAATGTCTGCCAATGCTAATAATTTCGGTACATACGCACGGGTTTCACGAGGTAAGTTTAACGACCAAAAATCGGTAGGCTTACCGGCTTTTTTATTTGCGCGAATGGCTTTAGATACACGACCTTCGCCACTGTTATACGCCGCTAGAGCATGTAGCCAATCGCCATCGAACATGTTCGATAAATAGGTTAGGTAATCTAAAGCACCTTTGGTGGACGCTATAACGTCACGACGCCCATCGTACCACCAGGTTTGCTCCATTCCGAAACGCTTGCCCGTACCGGGAATAAATTGCCACATACCAGCGGCTCGGCCATGAGAGTAGGCAAAAGGGTCGAAAGCACTTTCAACAATGGGCAATAACACCAATTCCATTGGCATATCACGCTTCTCTATTTCGTCAACAATGTAATAGAGAAACGGCTTGGCACGAGTAACCACACGTTTCATGTACTCTGGATGCTTTAAATACCAGTTTTTTTGTACATCAACGCGACGATCATCAGGAATATATAAATTAAGCCCGTCACTTACTCGCTGCCATACATTGGTAATAATGGCTTCGGTTTCTACTGAAGGGTCGTCAATAAGTTCCTCTGCTTCCGACAGCAGATTATCTTTAGGGTGCACTACATCAATAACGCCTTCGCGCGCTATTTCACAGTCTTCAATTGCTTCTGGTGTGTCGTGTAATGTGTTGCAAGGTTCAGTAGCGCCTTCAACATTTTGTACATTCACCACGTCTTCTTGTATTTGTTCTTCGGTGATTTGGCACCCACTTAGCCCTAACGCTAATAAAACGGGTGACAAAACAAACAACTTCAACTGCATGTAGAAGGGACCTCTCGAATACCTGCAAACCGCACATTCTACCTTCAGTGCGTTAGTTTTGCATTAAAACTCATCTTTCCAGCGCCGAACTGCAGCAAATACCGCTACATCGTCGCCCATGTTTTTTTCGCAATAAGCTTCGGCAGCAGTTTGTACAGAAAGTTCATGAGAACGTAAGAAAGGGTTAATTTGTTTTTGTTCAGCCAAATTTGAGGGTAGGGTTGGCATACCCATTTCTCGCTTTTTATCTACCCAAGATGAATAGTTTTGAAGGTTTTGATTTTCTGGTTCTACTTCTAAAGCAAAGCGTACGTTCGATTGAGTATATTCGTGAGTACAGTAAACCAGAGTGTTGTCGGGCAAGCGCTTCAGCTTGTTCAGCGAGTGCAACATTTGTTCAGGCGAACCTTCGAACAACCGACCACAACCTGCTGAAAATAAGGTATCGCCACAAAACAAAACGTTATGGCCAAAAAACGCAATATGATCGAGCGTATGACCGGGCACTTCCATTACTTGGAATTCTAAATCTAATACTGGAAGCTGTAAGGTATCGCCTTGCGAAACGGATTTAGTGATGCCACGAATATGACCCCCTCTTGGGCCAATAACGGGAAGGCCTGGGTTTGCTGAGACTAATTTGGCAATGCCACCCGTATGGTCATGATGGTGATGGGTTATTAATACGGCCGCTAAATGTAAATTTTCACTTTTTAAAAACGAGAGTACGGGCTCTGCATCGCCTGGGTCGACAACGATCGCTTGTTCGTTATTGTGAATACACCAGATGTAATTGTCGCTAAATGCTTCTATTGGAAAAATTGAAATGCCGTGAGGAAGAACGTTAGTCGTCATTGTGCACCTGCTTGTGTAGGTATAATTATGCGATACTATAAGAACTTGTTGTACACAGAGCAACCTTAAGGCACGCTTAGCAACTATGAGATCAGCATTTCATTCCCAAGCCCCTCGTTATCCTGAAGACTGGACCGACTTTCCAGCAGGAGAGCAAATTAAGCAAGCCATCACGCAGGTGTGCGACGACTACACCCAACGCATTTTTGGGTATCACTTCGTGAAACTCGGCAGTTTAAGTGCGCAAATACCGTTGAAGCAAAGCCCTATACGCAACATTATTAGCCAAGTGCCATTTAGTGCTATGCATTTAGAGCACGATGAAATAAGTGAAAGTGCGAATAATAGTGGTGAGCGGACAGAAAGCGTTGATAGTTCAGCAAGCCCCAAAATAGTAGGACAGTCACATCAGCTGCCATTTTCTGAAAACAGCATAGATGGCTTTTTACTAGCCAATGAATTGGACTTTGCGCAAGACCCTCACGAAATTTTACGGGAAGTAGACCGAGTTATTACTCAAAGTGGTTACGTTATTATTAGCGGGTTCAACCCGTTGAGTTTAGCCGGCATCGCCAAGTACTTACCGGTCAAGCGCGACAATAAACTGCATGACGCTCGTTTTTTTACCTCATATCGCATTAAAGATTGGTTGCAGCTGTTGGGCTTTGAAATTGTAGAACAGCGCCAAATTATGTTTTCTACATTGTTTTTTGAACAGCGGTGGGGTTACGCGAAAAACATTCAGCAATACCTTTCCACTTACTTCCCGTGGTGCAGTGCCGTTTACGTAATACTGGCCAGAAAGCGAGTAATGCCTATGACGGCTATTCGGCCAAAACTTCAACTAAAACGCCAGTTCTCTCCTGTCGGTGCCGCCAGCGCCAGAACTTCTTCATACAATAAAGCCAAAAGCTGAGACACCCACAGTTTTGGTCTAAGCCGAAACTTGGACACCCACAGTTTAGCTAACCGAAGCCGAAACTTGGACACCCACAGTTTAGCTAACCGAACCTAACCATGGACACCCACGATATTTCTGGGTGCTTAAACGTGGACACCCACGTTAATTTGGAATTTTAATCAGTGGATATCCATTTTTTGATTGGGGTTAAAACATGGATGTCCACTTTTATCACCGATTTGACGAGAGCCAAAAACAAGAAGCCAAAAACAAGACACCCACAACTCAGTTGGTCAATATAAAAGTGGGTGTCCGCAATAGAACTGGGATTTTAATAAGTGGGTGCCCATGTTTTTAGTGGCGTTAATACATGGATGTCCACTTTTAAACTAGGCAGAGAAACAAGAAAATCTACATCATTTTCCCATAAACAAAAAAGCCGCGTTGAGACTATCAACACGGCTTTCAAATTTTCTGGCGGTTCGTTTACCTAAAAAGTCAGCAACCCAGTTTTACTTAACGCGCATACCAGGCAATGCACCTTCGTGTGGCTCTAAGATATAAAGCTCATCACCACCAGGGCCGGCAGCTAATACCATGCCTTCAGACATACCAAAGCGCATCTTACGCGGTGCTAGGTTAGCCACCATTACGGTATGCTTCCCGATTAACGCCTCAGGCGAGTAGGCAGACTTAATACCTGCAAATACCTGCTTTGTTTCGCCGCCTAAATCTAGCTCTAAACGTAGAAGTTTGTCGGCCTTTTCAACATGCTCAGCGTTGGCGATACGTGCAATACGTAAATCTACTTTAGCGAAGTCGTCGAACGAGATTGTCTCGCTAATAGGATCTTTACCTAACGGGCTGTCTGGGTTAACCGTTGGCTTTGCTGGCTCTAGGTTTTCTTTTGAATCATCAACCATGGCGTCTACTTTCTCCATTTCTACACGTTGCATCATTGGCTTAAACTTGTTGATAGCGTGGCCCGTTAGCACGGTTTCAAGAGACGACCACGTAAACTCATCGTTCAAGAAGCCTTCCGCTTTTTCTGCCAATACTGGAAGCACAGGTTTTAAGTAAATGACCAACAGGCGGAACATATTAATACCCAACGAACATACATCGTGAGTGAACTGCTGTTTGGTTTCGTCTTTAATAGTTACCCAAGGGGCGTTGGTATCAATGAACTGGTTGGCTTTATCGGCCAATGTCATGATTTCACGTATTGCTTGATGGTAACGACGGCGCTCGAATAAATCGGCAATAGTGTCGGCTGCATTTTGGAACTCGGTAATAAGCTCGGGCTCTAACACGTTGTCAGACAATTTGCCGTCAAAACGCTTAGTAATAAAGCTGGCACAACGGCTAGCAATGTTTACTACCTTACCTACTAAGTCTGAATTCACTTTTTGAGCGAAATCGGTAAAGTTTAAGTCGATGTCGGTTACGCTATCGCCAAGCTTAGACGCAAAGTAATAACGTAAGTACTCTGGGTTTAAGTGGTCTAAATAAGTGCGCCCTTTAATAAAGGTGCCGCGAGACTTAGACATTTTCGCCCCATTCACCGTAACAAAACCGTGAATATTTACACCAGTAGGCTTACGGTAACCCGCACCTTCTAGCATGGCAGGCCAAAATAGGCAGTGGAAGTAGGTAATATCTTTACCGATAAAGTGGTAAAGCTCGGCGTCTGAATCGGCTTTCCAGAAATCGTCGAATTCCAAGTTATTTTGGTCGCAGAAGTTTTTAAAGCTGGCCATGTAGCCAACGGGGGCATCTACCCATACATAGAAAAACTTATTCGGCGCACCTGGAATTTCAAAGCCAAAGTAAGGTGCATCGCGGCTAATATCCCACTGCTGCAAACCTTCGGTAAACCACTCTTGAAGTTTGTTGGCCATTTCTTCTTGCAGGGCACCCGAGCGGATCCAGCCTTTAAGCATGTCTTCAAACTTAGGCAGGTCGAAAAAGAAATGTTCAGATTCTTTCAATACCGGCGTAGCACCCGATACCACACTGCGAGGGTTTTTAACCTCAGTAGGGCTGTAGGTTGCGCCGCACACATCACAGCTATCGCCGTTTTGATCTTCAGCACCACAGCTAGGGCAGGTACCCTTAACGAAGCGGTCTGGCAAAAACATTTCTTTTTGCGGATCGTATAATTGATTAATCGTACGCTTGCTAATGTAACCGGCGTTATCTAAACGAGTGTAAATTTCTTCACACAACGCCTTGTTTTCAGGCGAATGGGTTACATAGTAGTTGTCGTACTCTACGTGAAAATCGAGCAGGTCTTGGTGATGCTCTGCACGAGTTCTGGCCACCATTTCTTCTGGTGTAATGCCCAGTTCCTGCGCTTTAAGCATAACAGGTGTACCGTGTGCATCATCGGCACAAACACTGTAACATTCGTTTCCACGCAGACGCTGAAACCGTGTCCAGATATCGGTTTGAATGTGTTCAAGCAAGTGGCCTAAGTGAATAGAGCCATTGGCGTAGGGCAACGCACTGGTTACCAGAATGCGGCGATTTTCAGACATAATAACGTATAGATTCTTCGCGTTTCAAAATGGCTGCAAATACTAGCGGAAATCCGCGTTTTTTGCATTACGAAATTCACAAAATACCCCGTAGACAGGATAATTTATGTTCTTTTCCCGTAAAGCTAAGCCACTCATCGACAGAGTTGCGGCTATTTTAGCCAGCTATTTCAGTATTGAAGCCGACATTACCGCACGATGGTGTGCAGATAAGTTAGATTCAAATCAAGCCATTGGTGACAAAAAAGCTGACAACACGAAAGCTGATCACGAAACTCCTTCCAACACATTCACCATCAACTTACCGTTTTGTTATAAAACTCAGCAAGCAACAATTAAAGCTTACGTGCTAGAAGCACTAAAAGGCGAGCTTACCGATCAGCAATTGATTGTTACCCAGCACATAGCATCGGGTGAAACTAAAAATACTGCCGTTAATAATATTAAAAACATTATAGCCGTGGCATCAGGCAAAGGCGGGGTAGGCAAGTCGACCACCAGTATTAATTTGGCCTTTGCACTTATGCAAGAAGGGGCAAGTGTAGGCATTTTAGATGCTGACATTTACGGCCCATCTGTGCCTATTATGTTGGGCAATACTGACGCACATCCTCATAGCACTGATAACAAACACATGCAGCCGTTAAGCGCTCATGGATTGGTGGCAAACTCTATCGGCTACCTAGTGCCACAAGAAGACGCCGCTGTGTGGCGCGGCCCAATGGCGAGTAGGGCATTAAAACAGCTTATTGACGAAACCTTGTGGCCAGTGCTCGACTACTTAATTGTAGACATGCCGCCGGGTACTGGTGACATTCAGCTTACTATGGCGCAGCAAGTGCCGCTAACTGCTGCGGTAGTAGTAACCACACCCCAAGACTTAGCCCTAGCCGATGCCCAAAAAGGCATTAGCATGTTCGAAAAAGTGGGTGTGCCAGTATTGGGGCTTGTTGAAAACATGAGTTATTACCAATGCCGTGCCTGTGGCACCAAAGACTATGTGTTTTCAAAAGATGGCGGCGAAATCTTAGCTGAGCGACATGGCTTGCCACTACTAGGTCAATTACCACTCGATATCACCGTGCGCGAACACGCCGATGCAGGTACGCCATTGCTGGTAAGTGCACCTGAGAGCCCATTAAGTGAAAGCTACCGCGAAGCCGCTAGAGCGTTGTCGATGCAATTAGCGTTAACCGTTGTGCCCAGAACGCAGCAAAGCAAGCATATTAAAGGCGACCCCATTGGCGTTAACAGTAAGCTGTAAATGATAAATTTAAACAGAAATTAGTCACTTTTAACCGTCTCAGTTATTAATTTTGGTATTTAAAGTAAATAGAGCTTATAGCCAGTTGATTGGCGAGTGCTACATACGCATAATACCGCACACTTTATAGTAAGGACTTACCGCTTATGCGCCTTTGCGATCGCGATATATACGAACATTTAAAAGCTGGGAAAATAAAAATAGACCCAACTCCCGACTACGAAGAAATTAGTGGGGTGACGGTAGATATTCGCCTAGGTAATAAATTTCGCGTATTTGAAGATCATCAAGCACCTTACATCGATTTAAGCGGCCCTAAAGCGCAGGTACAAGAAGCGCTAGACCATGTAATGAGTGATGAAATTGAATTACCTGAAGGCAAAGCATTTTTCTTGCACCCAGGCGAGCTTGCACTGGCAATCACTCACGAATCTGTGACGCTGCCAGATTATATTGTAGGTTGGTTAGATGGGCGTTCATCGCTAGCACGATTAGGCCTGATGGTACATGTAACCGCACACAGAATCGATCCAGGTTGGTCTGGCAATATTGTGCTGGAATTCTACAACAGCGGAAAATTGCCGTTAGCTCTTCGCCCCAAGATGAAAATTGGAGCGTTAAGCTTTGAAGTGTTATCGAACCCCGCCGAAAAGCCATACAATGCCCGCGTAGATGCCAAATACAAGGGGCAAGACGGCGCAGTCGCCAGCCGTATATCGTCAGACGATAAAAACAGCGCCTAAACTCTACGGCGCAAAAACTCTATAAAGCAAAACATGTAACAAAACATGAAGTAAAGTATAAAAAGGATGCGCAGTGAGTGCCAATAAGCCGTTCGACAAAAGCTCGTTTATTATTCTTGTTGCCCTTCTTACTTCGCTTGCGCTTGGCTCAGGAATATACTTTTCAGATCTAAGTGCTGATATTGCACTTACCGCAGGCATTACCTTGTTTGTGGCTATATTATGGGTAACGGAAGCGCTGCCCATACCAGCCACTTCACTTATCCCGTTTGCACTATTTCCTCTTGCCGGGGTATTGACCCATGCCGAAGCGGCTTCATCGCTAGGTAGCCACGTTATTATCTTGCTAATGGCGGCGTTCATGCTATCGAAAGGGTTAGAGAAAGCTAACCTACATCAACGGTTCGCTATTTATATGCTACGAGTCACTGGGGCGGGAAGCCCGCTAAAGCTAATATTAAGTTTTATGCTGACCACCGCTATTTTAAGCATGTGGATAAGTAACACAGCCACCATTTTAATGATGCTACCTATGGCCATGGCCATTATTAATGCTATGGAAAACCCACGATTTGGTGTAGCCCTTATTTTAGGTATTGCTTATGCCGCAAGTCTAGGCGGCGTGGGCACGCCCATTGGCACGCCGCCCAATATTATTTTTATGAGCGTTTATGAAGAAACGCAAGGGCATGAATACAGCTTTATTGAGTGGATGAAAACTGGGGTGCCCATTGTACTGGTCTCTATTCCGCTAATGGCGTTGTGGCTAGCACGGGGGTTAACGCAAGTGGGTAACATTGCTTTACCTCAACCAGGCAAATGGACAGTGGCCGAAAAGCGCGTTTTGGCGATATTCGGCACCGTCGCCATGGCGTGGGTATTCAGGCCGTTCTGGAGTGCGTGGTTAGGTATTACCACTATTAGCGATAGCACCATTGCGGTAGCCGGTGTTGTGGCCATGTTTATGACCAATAACGGTGAAACAACGCCTGCCACTGAAACGCGCAAAGGCCAACACGACAAATTACTCGACTGGAAAACCGCCAATAATATTCCTTGGGGCATGTTGTTATTGTTCGCTGGTGGTATTTGTATTGCTAAAGCGTTTAAATCATCGGGCTTGAGCGTGCTAATGGGGGAGTGGCTTACCGGGCTTTCAACCCTACCGGTGATTTTCCTTATTCTGGGTATCTGTTTATTTGTAACCTTCTTGACCGAAATTACATCGAATACCGCCACAGCCACACTACTTATGCCAATATTAGCGGCAGCAGGCTTTGCGGTAGGTGTAGATCCTAAACTACTAATGATACCCGCCGCTATTAGCGCTAGTTGTGCGTTTATGCTGCCAGTAGCTACCGCGCCAAACGCAATTGCTTATTCCACCGAGAAGTTTGATATAAAAACCATGGCACGAGAGGGCATAGTGCTTAACGTAATTGTTGCCTTAGTGGTAACAGGTGTGTGTTATTTAACGTTATAAAAACGGCGTTGTGCACCGGAATTTGCAGTTTTATATTACAAACTGATTAGCAATTAAGCGCTTAATCAAGGATTTGTGTAATTGTCGTTGCATTGTGACTAAAAATAAGTAGACTTATCGGCTCTTTCGGTCGGTGTGTGGCGCAGCTTGGTAGCGCACTGTCATGGGGTGTCAGGGGTCGGAGGTTCAAATCCTCTCACACCGACCAATCTCTTCCTCGCTTTCAGCGATGCCCCTAGTTCTAAATTTCAGTTTGTGTACTCACCACGTGTACTCATCTGTACTCTACAGACAATCTTTAGTCAGTCAACTAGCTTTTTCGAGAGCTTGAGTAAAGTAACCTCGTGATATTAAGTTAAATGCGATCAATATTCTGGATATTTAAGTGGTAGCGGTTACTAGCGTACCTTAGCTGATTGTAATTCAAAAACATCTTAGTATGCATTAAATACTACCTTTGTAAGACAAACCTGCTGGTGATGACGGTTAGAATACTACCTTTGTAGGACAAACCTGCTAGTGCTGACGGTTAGAATACTACCTTTGTAGGACAAACCAGCTAGTACTGACGGTTAGAATACTACCTATATTGGACAAACCTGCTGGTGATGACGGGTAGAATACTACCTTTGTAGGACAAACCTGCTAGTACTGGCGGTCAGAATACTACCTATATTGGACAAACTCGCTAGTGCTGACGGTTAGAATACTACCTATATTGGACAAACCTGCTAGTACTGGCGGTCAGAATACTACCTATATTGGACAAACCTGCTAGTACTGGCGGTCTGAATACTACCTATATTGGACAAACCTGCTGGTGATGACGGGTAGAATACTACCTTTGTAGGACAAACCTGCTAGTACTGGCGGTCAGAATACTACCTATATTGGACAAACTCGCTAGTGCTGACGGTTAGAATACTACCTATATTGGACAAACCTGCTAGTACTGGCGGTCAGAATACTACCTATATTGGACAAACCTGCTGGTGATGACGGTTAGAATACTACCTTTGTAGGACAAGGTGCTATGGACTTTTATCTGGATAACTCTTTCCCATGGCAGAACGTTAAGACGAATCCAATCATGAAGGTTTAAAGATCTTTTTGGGTTAAAAAAGTTAAGTACCTTGCTACTATCAGCTCTTTAATAGTGGGGGAATCTGGTGGGTGCTCTTGATAAAGAACTCAACAAATGCCGATAACTAGTTATTCTAAATGCTGGTAGAAGCGGTTCCGATAATACATCTGATCGATGGTCGTTAAATATGGATGTAGATGAAAATTTACGAGGGTGCAATGCACGCTTGAACGACGTTGGACGAGAAGAGTTAAGTATCGTTTGCTCTGAAGCAAAAATCTTTATACCTTCCAATTTCTTCAACCGCTTTTGCTTGAGCAGTGAATTTTAAGAAAGATTAACATATCGCTGCAAGAGCTTTGCTCATCCAAGACAAAGTAGCCAGTCTGTGAGGGTGATTATGAGGTAGCTTCTGCATAAAGGCGAGTGGTTTAATATTTTTGTATTTGAGACAAGCAATGACGACTTGCTCAGATAAATCTGTACGCCTCATAAGAGACTCTTCGTCCAGTTTATATATGGCGTCGATGACATCAAAAAACTCCTTTTCAAGCGGACGGTCATAGTATTTTGCTATTACTTTTATTACCTCCTTCTGGCGAGGAGTAGGTATATAAGTCCCAACTATAGGGCTATAGCACTGGCCAAAAGCCACATCTAAATCATCTAACCATTTGTATTTCCGTAAGTTGGCTGGCTGAATTACTTCTAAAAAAATAGGTAGTAATTCAAGTTCTTCTGCAAAGATAAGGTGTTTAATCGTGATCATTCTTACACCTGTAAAATGTTTGCTTTTACTGCACTCATTAACAATAAACTTTGCGGTTTCAGGGGGCGCATGAATCGCGGCATCATGAGCTAGCATTGCTAGGATACTATCGTCTTGAAAGTGCTTTGTTATACAAGCAAGTAATATATTATTATCATCCTTTTCTTCCGCAATTCTTAAAACGTTACCAAAAAGAAGGGGAGTTGAGTGTGTTCTCTCTAGTAGTGAACTGCAAATTTCGGATAATGATGAAGGCTCATAGTTAGGCATTGTTTTTCCTTCTGATTTATTATGAATTGTTATTATTAACACAGGAAAAACATAGGTGTTTTATGCAGTTATGAAAATGTGACACGTGTCACACTAATGCTTGCGGAATACTTTAAACCTAATATCAGGATTGTTTAAAAAATATTGTGAATTTAAAACATTGAGTTTCTGTAAGGCATAAAAACTAGTCTGTATTGTCTGTTTCCTAAAGCATTTTTTCGGTGTAATAAATAAAAAAGTCTCACAGAAAAGCAATTTGACCCGTCATCGACAAAATCACGATTAAAACCTTCTCTCTGTAAAAGACCTTGAAGCCTTTTACTGTCAAAATCATTCGGCGACGGTATGTGAATGACTTACAAGAGAAAAATATTTGATATATACTTTAGTATAGTGATGGGCGTTGAAATAAAGCTAAACAACGTTTTCTATCAGATGTATTGCAACAATTAAAAGGACTTGGATGTGGCAAGTGAAAAGCAAATAGAACTTTCATGGTTATTCCCCGACTTCGCAAATCTTACTTTTTTTCCCCAGACTAGCGTTGAGTTAAGTAGCTTCTTTGTTATTTTTCTATGGATTGTTACGTTTATCGCTTCAGTCGTATTTTTGAACAAATATGTTAGATCGAAAGAGCGATTAGATTGGTTATACGGTCTTCTTAATGAACTAGAACGTGACGATATCGCCCATAGAAGAGAAGACTTGTTAAACGAGGCAAAAAAAAGAGACAAGGATATAGGCTTCTTATGGATGGAATTCGACGAAACTCTCGTTGAGGTTCAAAAAAATGACAGAATCGAAATTAGAAATACATTAGACGCCGCTCATTTTTTTAACACACATACTTTAGCTAGCGGAGTAACTGAAAATAGACTAGTTGCTGCTGTGCCCGGTTTTTTGACGGCATTGGGTGTTATAGGGACATTTATTGGTTTGCAACTAGGGTTGAGTCAACTAGAGCTTGGTGCAGGTGTTGATGTTAACGAGATGCAAGACGGTGTGGCAGGTGTTGTAGAAGGCGCTAAAATTGCGTTTTTAACTTCTGTTTGGGGGGTATTTTTAAGTGTAATTTTTAATTTTGGGGAAAAGTGGCTCGAGCAAAGCACTAGAAAGAAGATTAGAAGCATTGAGTACATAGTTGATAAGCTTTTTCCAAGGATCAGGCCCGAAGAACAGCTCCAAAATATCTCTGAGAATAGCAACGAGTCTAGGGAAGTTCTTCAAGGATTAGCTGAACAAATTGGAGAGAGGATGCAAGAAGCCGTTGTAACAGCAACTCAGGGAATACAGTCTAGTTTAGAAAATAGCCTATCTGAGATAATGGCTCCTGCAATTAATAAGCTAGTAGAGACGACTTCTGAAGGTAATCAAAAAGCATTAGATGGCTTACTTGAAAATTTCATGGAAGGATTTGGAAGAGCAGGGAATCAACAGAGAGAAGCTTTGGATGATGTTTCTATAAGAGTTAATTCTGCTGTAGATTCGATGCAAACGACAATGAGCAACTTTGTGGAACAGCTCCAGAAGTCTCAAGCGGAATCAGGCGATAGAGAGAAAGCCTTAATTGCTGACATATCAAATCAGGTAAGTGGCCTTACATCTCAATCAGAAGCTATTCACGAAAAGTTAACTCGATTTGTTGAAAATCAAGTTGATGAAATGTCGTCTCAGATGCAAAAAAGGGAAGATGCTTCCGCAAAACGTGATACTGAACTTGTTCAAACTATTAAATCTCAAGTAGATGAATTAATCGAAAACTCTCGTTATCAAGGCGAGACACTTACGAATTTTGTACAGACTCAGCTAAATGGCTTAACACACTCTTTTAACGAAAGAGACGCTAAAGTAAAAGATATTGAAGATGAGCGTATGAGGGCATATGAAGCTCGCAGTGATGAGTTCCAGAAAAAATTATCTTCTTTTTTCGAATCTCAAATATCCTCAATGGGTTCTCAAATAGAGACACGAGAGAAGGCTTCAGCTGACCGAGAAAAAGAGCTGGTTTCTGTAATTAGGGCCCAAATTGACGAACTAGTAAATAATTCCAGAGCTCAAGGGGAAACATTAACCAGCTTTGTTGAGTCACAACTCAGCGGACTAACTAAAAACTTTGATGAGCGTGAAAAGCGCTCAAATGAATTGGAACAAGCGCGTAACCTGAAGATTGAGCAGCAAACCCAAGCGATTTCCTCGCTATCTAATGAAATTCTCCGGTCAGTAGAAAAATCAGTAAGCGATCAGGTTGCTACTGTTAAACAATTGATAGCCCAAGGACAAACGCTTCAAAACAGTATTAATTCATCAGTAGATGCCAGTGCGCAAGCTACACAAGCCATGCGCGAGTCTTCTACTGAACTGCGTGTTTCAGCAGATAATATGCGGGTTTTGAGCTCTCATGTTAACGATGCTGGAAATAAGTTGTCTGGTGCAATAAAAGAAGCTGTGGAAAGTACTGCGGATTTAGCAAATCAAAATCAAATGTCTGCTGAAAAGATGGAAATCTTACGCGAAGAGCTTCTAAGCGACGTATCTCGATTTGGTCAGCTAACTACTCAACTCAACGAACTCATAGAAAGCGCAGGCTCAACATTTTCTGAACTCAAATTTAGTCAAAAACAATTTATTGCTGAGCTCAATAGTGAAGTTGAAAAACTTAATAGAAACATGACTCAACAGTTAGAAGACTATGCTGAACAGGCAAATGGACAAACTGCCGCTCACCTAAAAGTTTGGTCTCAATCAGTACACGAGTACTCAACGCAGATGAATAACGCGGTTAAAGCACTCTCCAGTGTTGTAGACGAAATGCAAGTAAAGCTGGGGTAACGTATGGATAGGTTATTTAATCGCGGTGGCACGAAGGTCGATGAAGAAAACCCGTATTGGATGTCTTTTTCAGATTTGATGTCAGGATTGTTAGTAATTTTTATTCTAGCGGCAGTAGCGCTGATCATCGAGCTAACCCAAAAGTCAGAAAAAATAGATGCAAGTATTGAGGAGCTGAAAAAAGCAGAAGAAGCTCGCAGAAACATTCTTATCGACATTCAGGAAGAACTTGCTAAGCAAAACATTCATGTTGAAATAGTAGAGAACGATACAGTGCTACGAATCCCTGAAAGTACACTTTCAT
Organism: uncultured Alteromonas sp.; assembly: GCF_963976965.1. Taxonomy (NCBI): domain Bacteria; kingdom Pseudomonadati; phylum Pseudomonadota; class Gammaproteobacteria; order Alteromonadales; family Alteromonadaceae; genus Alteromonas; species uncultured Alteromonas sp. The sequence continues at coordinate 26,117 of NZ_CAXBMP010000022.1, read as the reverse complement.
TCGAGTCTGCAAAAGATACGTTACCGGAGGATGAACAAACACAAGATGAAGTTAAAGCAATAGGGATAGCGTTGCATAAAGCAATTACTACCAATATGCGATGGAGGTACTTAGATACCGTATTTGTAGAAGGGCACACCGATAGCGTTGGGATCTACTATAGAGGTAAAGGAAACTGGGGGCTTTCTGCCGATAGGGCCGTTTCTATTTGGAAGCTGTGGCAAACTGAAATACCGGTAGTACCAAGATTAAGTGAGCTTGAAAATTTCAATGGCCAATTATTGTTTTCTGTAAGCGGTTACGCTGATACAAGGCGCCTAGACTTGACTGAGGAAACCGCTGAGCAACGAGCAAAAAATCGAAGGATTGATATTCGTTTTACGGTCAAAAAACCCAAGCTTGAAGACTATGAGAGAGCGAAAGATGTTTAGCGGGCTCGTTTGCATGCGGGGTAAGATATGAAGTTTTCGTTAAGTGACGACATTTATATTAAGCGTGTAAAAAAGCTTGAAATATTGAGTGCTGAACTCAAGGAAATTGCGAAGAAAGCAGGTACAGACAACCCTAAATTTGAGCGAGCATGGTCAATACTTTTAAACTTACTCAGTACAGATCGCTTTGATCAATTTAAAATTGAAGACAGGTTCGATGTACGAGCGTTGTCTATTGCTTTAACTGGGAAGAAAGAGCTTCGAAAACGTATTGAAATTAACAGTGAAATACTTGATAGGGTATCAACAGTAATTCCAAAGGGAAGTAACCTATTTAATGAAAATCTATTCCAATTCTTTCTTAGTGACTTTGATTCAATAAAAGAGCCAGATGTTGTAGGTAGATGGCTTCATACTGAACGAAAACGTAAGTCATTGAGCCGTGCAGGTGAAGAAAAAATATTGCATAGCGATGGGCCAACATATATTGCTAAACAAGCCATTGAAAGAGACGTTAACTTTGCTCAACAAGTCAGTCATTGGGGGTTAAATGAGTACTCTTCTGGTGATTTTTTAAAGCGTGCACAATTTGTTTATTTTGTAGAACAGCTTAAAAGTATACCGGTTAACGAACCACATGATTTGCTTGAGGAAGTGAGTAAACCGAATGTCGCAAATAGTCGTTACGATTCAGAAGATCTCATAGGACATGTAGCATTACGTATTTTAATCGATAGAGCGCCTACACATAATGTACATGAAAGCTGGCAAAATGCTGTTATTGCTATAGCTGGTGACCCTCGTGTACCAAAAGGCCACCCTCGCTACTCTAAATGGTGGAGTCAGTTAAACCAGCAACAAAGTAAAAAGGTGCAAAGTTGGTTGTCAAAGCTTGACTTAAAACTGTTTCTTGAAGCCTTGGAAGACTACTCAAAAAGTTCGAGGGATAGCGATATGATGCGGATGTTCCCTTCTCGTAAGCACTTTCTTGAAGGAATGCATGAGGCTGACACCATTGTTCACACTAAACTCTATCTTTCAAAAAAAGCCGATAGATATATTCGCTTAAATTACAAAGCCGAGCACGTGCCTGATTACTCTATAGTCGAGGACGGTGAGCGCTCTATTATTTATGCAGAGCTAACCCGCGGGCACATGATTGAGGGAAGTCATAATTGTCAGATTTGGTTTTATAAAAATTTACACGAATCGGCCCCCGTTTTAGAGTTTGGTACGCAGCGTATCAAATACGAAGACTTAACAGGACGCCTCAATCGTAGGATGTACTCACTAGGTTGTAGTGCTTTTGATCATTTCGCTCATTCGTCTTCGGAAACATATAAATGGCAGCAAAAATCTGTAAATACGTTAAAGCAAATGGGCGTAAAAATAAAAGCTTCAGATGTGCTTAGCGAAGAAGACTATAAAAAATATAAGCGGATGTATGGAGTAGGGTAATGAAAAACTGGATTTCATCTTTGTTCAGCGTAAAAGACTCAAGTGCAAAGTTTAACTTTGAAGTCAGCAATGAAAGTATCGATTTTTATTGTCCTGATTATCAATTTAATAAAATTAAATCAGGTGGAGCAGATGAATATCTCACTGCGCAGTATGTTGCCCTACAAATGCTCGCTGAAGAGGGTAATGCCGAAATTATCCCTAACGGATTTATAGTGCCTCATCACGTTGTTGCTGCGTTAGATGAGGATGTTTTCCAGCTATTAAACTTGCCAGCAAAATGGAATGGTAAAGCCGATGTCGATATTAAAGGCACTAGCTCAGGAGAGTCCTTTAAAGTCTCTGTCAATGTAGAATCACCTTCAGGCCGCATGACGGCAGCGTACAAACAAAATGGCAGCATTCTCGCCTTTGGTGACACCCAATATACGTTAACAAAAGCCATGTTTGCGGTTTTCTCAGCACTGTCTGATCACTCTGAGTCTGCTAAAAGTGAATCAGATAATCTTTTGCTACTGCATAGCTTACAGCAAGCTCAACAGACGGGGGCGAAACTCTCGTTAAGCCACTTTGATAAGCTGGATATACATGTACCAGACAAGGTTGCAGTAGAAGCTGAGCTTGATGCTCAAGGTAATCTCATTCTTACCCCGAGTCTGGGACAAAAGACTGATCACGATAAACTTCAACGTGTATTAGGTCAGTTACAAACCGAAAATGGCCGTACCCTAAAAGTAGGTAACGAAATTATTCTCTTTAACGAGAAAACCGCCAAAGCCGCCAAAGAAATTATCAGCCAGCGAGCCATTCCGCGCTCTCAGGTTCAACAGTTTTTAAAGGCCCCCGGTGCGTTTTTGGATGCTTCGCTTGTTGATCTGGATGTCGGATTTGCGCTTCGCGTAAAAGGGGCCACTCGCTTCAAGCACGCTTACTTTGGTGAAACCGACGAGTCGGGAATCGATTGGTTTGGTCAAAGCCATGCTGCCGGAAAAATTCTGCCAATCAGTGCGGTTACCAAAGAAGTTAAAACGCAGGAAGATCTTGCGCAACTACAGCAAGTTATAAATGATGCTAAAGCAACAGGTGCGACCGAAGTTGTCTTTGAGGGCAAAAACTACGATATCGGTAGTGAAGCCGACGTAACGCAAACCCTTATCAAACTGCAAGATAAAATTAGCAACCAGCCAGACGATGACGGCGAAAATGAGCCGGATACGCCAGACTCACCGAATAACGATGAGAATATCGATATCGACGATGGCCCAATCGTTATCGATATTGCACTAAATGATGACGAACTAGACAGCCCTTCTAAGCTGGTTGAAGAAGCACTTAATGACGTGCTGTACAGCGAAGAACTCGACTGGTCGAATCATAAGCGTACACCGTTCCCACATCAATTAGTGGGTGTTAAATGGATCCTCGGATTGGAAGAAATGGCACGCCATAAAGATCTGGTTAACGGAGCATTGCTGGCAGACGACATGGGGTTGGGTAAAACTTATATGTCACTTTCTGCTACTGAGCATTACTATCGGTTGTGCGAAGAAGCGGCCGAAACCTGTCGTCCCACACTAATTGTTGCCCCGCTAAGCTTACTGGAAAACTGGAAGGACGAAGTCGCTGCAACTTTCAACGAATCGCCTTTCAGAGACATTGTTATTTTACAGTCAGACGGCGAACTAAACCGCTTTCGTGATGGCAGTACCGAGACAAAAGGTTCTAATTTTGATGTAGATTCATTCGAGCCTCGCTACTCTCTTAAGTTCGGCGAAAAATACGGGGCGGATCGTTTGGATTTACCACGTCGCTTAGTTATCACTACCTATCAAACACTGCGTGATTACCAGTTTTCCCTGTCTCAAATTGACTGGGGCTTGGCGGTCTTTGACGAAGCGCAAAACATTAAAAACCCCAATGCGCTGCAAACCCGAGCCGCCAAAGCCTTAAAAGCTAAGTTTAAGCTCCTAGCAACCGGTACACCGGTAGAAAACAGCCTAGCCGATTTTTGGTGTTTAATGGATACCGCTTGTCCGGGTTATCTGGATTCTTACCAAACGTTCAGGCAAACCTACATTACACCTATCTTGCAGGCAGCAGGGGATGAGATCGATAACGTTAGGGCAAACTTGGGGCGTCAACTTCGGGAAAAAGTAGGGGCATTAATGCTTCGCCGCGTAAAAGAAGATAACCTCGAAGGTTTACCGCAAAAGCGTATGCTGGTTGGGATAGAGTCAAGCGACTGGCAATACGAACCTAAGCTACATGCCATTATGACTTCCTATCAGCAAAAGGTGTACGAAGGCTCTATAGAAGCTCAATTAGAAGATGAAAACAGTCATGTACTAACCACCTTAATGCGCTTACGTGATAGCTCGCTGCACCCACGATTAGCAGACGGTGGTCGATTAGACGCGCCTACATCAAAGCGTGAAATTAAAAACCTTTTCGATGAATCTGCCAAAATGGTCAAAACCATCGAAGTACTTACAGATATTCAATCGAGAAACGAAAAGTGCATTATCTTCGCGGTAAATAAACGCTTGCAACGTTTTTTAAGCATTGCGCTGGGCAGTTACTTTGGGCTTGGACCATTGCATGTTATCAATGGCGATGCCAAAGCGGTAGTAAAAAAAGCCGGTGCCTTGAGCCGTAAATCCATGATCACTGACTTTGAGGCCAAAGAAGGCTTTAACGTAATTATTATGTCGCCGGTAGCGGCCGGTGTTGGCTTAACGGTTGTGGGAGCCAACAACGTTATCCACTTCGAACGGCACTGGAATCCGGCCAAAGAAGCACAGGCTACCGACAGGGTATTTCGTATTGGCCAGAAGAAAGACGTAAACATTTACGTGCCCATATTGCATCACCCCACGTTTGAATCTTTTGATGTGAATCTGCATCGCTTGCTATCGCAAAAGTCCATGCTTAAAGACGCTGTGGTGACGCCGGGCGAAGTAATGCCTAATCCAACGGGCTCCGACAAGCATAGCCTTGGTGCTGACAGTGTTATTACCTTTGAAGATATGCCACGCTTAAGCTGGAAACAGTTCGAAGCGCTTACGCTTGAGCTACTTGCTCGCGAATCTCAGTCAGACAGTGCTTGGCTTACCAAAGACGGTTCAGACTTTGGCGCCGACGGTGTGTTAACCTTCGCCGGCGAAGCTATATTGATTCAGGCTAAACATAAGCAAGGTGCTTATAAGGGCCATAATGCAGTGCAGGAAATATCCAACGCTAATGCAATTTATGGTCAGCATTTGGGACGGGAAATTACCAAGCAGATATTTATTACCAACGCTACCCAACTGGCAAAATCAACTCGGGAAATCGCTGGTAAACTGAACGTCACTATCATTGACGGCAACGAATTAAGTGCGCTCTGCGAGCGCCATCCGATCACGTTCGGACAGGTGGTTACCCGCTTATCTAAAGAACGCTACGTGATCCAGTAACAAATTAAAGCGACGAATAAATCGCTAAGCAATACATCAGGACAAATAATGGCAATTAAAAAGAACGAACTTTATTCCTCTCTCTGGGCCAGCTGCGACGAGCTGCGCGGAGGTATGGATGCCAGCCAATATAAAGACTACGTACTCACCATGTTATTTATGAAGTACGTGACGGACAAATACAAAGGTGACCCCTACGGCATGATTGAGGTGCCGGAAGGCGCCGGCTTTGATGACATGCTTGCCGTTAAGAACGACAAAGAAATAGGCGAAAAACTCAATAAGATTATCGACGCACTGGCAGAAGCTAACGACCTGAAAGGTGTTATTGACGTTGCGGATTTCAACGACGAAGACCGTTTAGGCAAAGGCAAAGAAATGGTTGACCGCCTTACCAAGCTGGTGGGGATTTTTGAAGGCCTTAACTTAACCAATAACCGCGCCGATGGCGACGATCTGTTAGGCGATGCCTACGAATACCTGATGCGCCACTTTGCCACCGAATCCGGGAAGTCGAAAGGACAATTCTATACACCGTCAGAGGTCTCTCGTATTCTTGCTCAAGTGGTAGGTATTACCGATGACACGTCGCAGGATGCGACCGTTTATGACCCCACCTGTGGTTCGGGCTCATTGTTATTAAAAGCCAGCGACGAAGCGCCTCGAGGATTATCAATTTTCGGGCAGGAAATGGATAACGCGACCAGCGCACTGGCACGTATGAACATGATTTTGCACGGTAACGAAACCGCGAAGATCTGGAAGGGCAATACTCTTGGCAGCCCTCACTGGAAAGAAGCTAATGGCAACTTAAAAGCTTTTGATTTTGCCGTAGCCAATCCGCCGTTTTCTTACGCCAGCTGGACGAGCGGCTTAAACCCGAATGAAGATGAATTCGAGCGCTTTACTTGGGGTATTCCACCGGAGAAAAACGGTGATTACGCCTTCTTGTTGCACATTATTAAAAGCTTAAAGAGCACGGGTAAAGGGGCAGTAATCCTGCCTCACGGTGTATTATTCCGTGGCAACGCTGAAGCTCGCATACGCGAAAACCTGATTAAACAAGGGTATATCAAAGGCATTATTGGCTTACCGGCCAACCTGTTTTACGGCACAGGTATTCCGGCCTGTATTATCGTTATCGATAAAGAAAACGCACAGGCCAGATCGCTTAAAGCTACAGGTACTGCCGAAGGCATCTTCATGGTGGATGCAAGTAAAGGCTTTATGAAAGACGGCAATAAAAACCGCTTGCGCAGTCAGGATATTCATAAAATTGTGGATGTCTTTAATAAACGCATCGAGCTTAACCGCTACAGCCGTTTTGTGCCGGTAACAGAAATTGCCGACAACGACTATAACCTTAATATTCCACGCTATATCGATAGCAGCGAAGCAGAGGACTTACACGACTTATCGGCACACCTTAAAGGTGGTATTCCCAATAAAGATATCGATGCATTAAATCAGTACTGGGAAGTGTTTCCCTCATTACGAGCCAGCCTGTTTGAACCGCTGCGGGAAAACTACAGCAAGGCACTGGTAGGTGAGAGTGAAGTAAAACCCACCATCTTAAACTCGCAGGAGTTTAAGGATTTTGCAACCCGCAGCCTGTTACCGTTTAAACAGTGGGCGAGGGATTACGACCTGCGTAACGTGCAATTAGGTGACAAACCCAAAACGTGGATCTACACCCGCTCAGAGGCGCTGTTAGCCGCTTATGCCAATGCTGAACTGCTAAGTAAATACGACATTTACCAAATCCTGATGGATTACTGGGCCGAAGCTATGCAAGACGATGTTTACGTGCTGGCGCAAGACGGCTGGCTAGCCGGTAAGCAGGTTCGTGAACTGGTACCTAAAAAAGGCGAGAAGCTAAAAGAAACGCCGGACCTTACCATTGGCAGAGCCAAGTACGTAATGGAGCTCATTCCACCGCAATTAATTGTAAATCGCTATTTTAAAGCCGAGCAGCGGGCCATTGATGAATTACAAGCCAAGCAGGATGCTGCCACACAGGAACTTGAAAGTTACATTGAAGAGCAAACCGGTGAAGAGGGTTTACTCACCAACGCGCTTAACGACAAAGACAAAGTAACCAAAGCCACAGTTACCGCACAGTTAAAAAATGCCAGCGACGCGGAAGAAAAAGCCGCGCTCAAACATGCCAAAAAGCTATTTGAAACCGAAGCTACCAGCAAAAAAGCCGTAAAAGAGGCGCAGGAAGTATTGGATGCAAAAGTACTGGCTCAGTACGGCGAACTCAACGAGGAAGACTGTAAAACACTTATCGTTGACGACAAATGGCTCGCAACGCTACAAAGCCGAATACAGGCAGAAATAGAGCGGGTCACCCAGCAACTCGCCAATCGGGTTAAGCAACTGGAAGAACGCTATTCAGAGCCGCTGCCAGTACTCACCAAATCCGTTGACGAACTCAGTGATAAAGTTGCAGGGCATTTGAAGGCTATGGGGTTGGATTTATGACAGATGTAACTGAATTAGGAAAAATTCCTGATGATTGGACATCCCTGCCGCTTGGTGATGTTTGTAAGCTTATTAATGGACGCGGTTTCAAACCTTACGAATGGGTAACAGAAGGCTTTCCTATCATTAGAATTCAAAACTTAAATGGTTCAGATGATTTTAATTACTTTGACGGACATTACGATCCCAAGATTGAGATTGAGAATGGTCAGTTACTTTTCGCTTGGTCAGGAAGCCGCGGAACGTCATTTGGTCCACATATTTGGAAAGGGCAAAAAGCATTACTAAATTATCATACGTGGAAAGTAGTAATAACTGCCAAAAATTTAGCACCGGATTACTTTTATTTTGCTTTAAAGGCACTTACCAAGATAATAGAGGAATCTGCCCACGGCGCATCGGCACTTGTGCATACTCAGATGGGAGAGATGAAGAAATTTATCCTTCCTATACCAAACTTCATCAAAGAACAAACCGCCATCGCCAATGCATTATCCGACGTTGATGCATTGATAGCCGAGCTGGAAAAGCTGATCACCAAAAAGCAGGCGATTAAAACCGCCACCATGCAGCAACTGCTCACCGGCCGCACCCGCCTCCCCGAATTCGCCAACCACCCCGACGGCACTCCGAAGGGCTACAAGCAAACCGAACTGGGCGAGATTCCTGAGGACTGGGAGGTAAAGCCACTTTCTGAGCTATGTGATTTGAAGAGCGGATTAGGAATAACATCTGAATCTATAGACAACAGTAGTAAATATAGATGTTACGGTGGAAATGGTTTGAGGGGATACACAAACACTTTCACTCATGAAGGAGAGTACGTTCTTATTGGTAGACAAGGAGCTCTATGTGGAAATATTCAACATGTAAGTGGTAAATTTTTTGCCTCAGAGCATGCACTAGTTTCAACACCAAAAAATATAGTTAGTGCCTATTGGTTAGCTGTTTATTTGGAGCGCATGAACCTAAATCAATATTCAGAGTCATCTGCCCAGCCCGGTTTATCAGCAGAAAAGTTAAAAATTCTCAAATTAATCGTTCCTACTACAGAAGAACAAACCGCCATTGCCAATACCCTCTCCGATATGGACGAAGAAATTCAGTCACTGCAACAGCGCCTCGATAAAACCCGTCAGATTAAACAAGGCATGATACAGGAACTCCTCACCGGTAAAACCCGGTTAGTGTGATAGTGGAACAGGGACGTTATTCAATGAGTGAACTAAAGAAAGATATTATCTCTATTGCCGATTTGCTTACAATCGAGTCTCTTACCATTCCCGACTATCAGCGCCCTTACAAGTGGACGCTGAAAAACGTGGTGCAGCTATTTCACGACATAGATATGCATATAAGCAAGACGAGCTATCGTCTTGGTACTGTGGTGTTCCATTACGATGAAGAAAAAAATCAGAGAAACATAGTTGATGGTCAACAGCGAACGTTAACTCTGTTACTTGCCGTGTGGGCAATAATTGAAAAGCGCTTGAGTAAGATTGACCGAGGACTGTTAAAAGAGCAGATTCAGCGGCTTAGTAGCCCTGTAGAGCAATTGTTAAATGATCAGACTTTTTCTAGTGATATTAGTAAGGCAAATTTGCGGGCGAATTTTCTGGAAATTAAGAGAATAGTCGGCAGGCCGGACTTTACCGAAGCACATATCGACTTTCTTCTGAATAAGTGCCAAGTGGTGATCTTTACGCTGCAAAATGTTTCAGAAGCGTTTCAATTTTTTGATTCTCAAAATGCTAGAGGCAAGGACTTGTCTCCTCATGACCTCTTAAAAGCATATCATTTAAGAGAGTTTGGTATACCGGAACAACATTTGAAAGCTCAGTCAGTGGCAGGCTGGGAGAGTTTGAAAAGTAAGACTTTGGAAAAATTATTTGCAGATTATCTCTATCGGATAAGGCGTTGGGCAAATGGCGAGCGAGCGCTTTATTTTGGAAAGAACCAAGTAGATGTCTTTAAGGGGGTAAACCTCTACATGGGTGATGCATTTCCTTATACAACAAGTCTTAAAATAGCACACCATTACACAGACGAATTCAACCAGCAATATCAACGGAAAGTCGATGGCCAATACCAGAAGTACCCCTTTGGGTTAGACCAGCCAATTGTTAATGGCCGTCGATTTTTTGAGATGATCGCACATTATCAAAAACAGATTGAGGCATTAATAAGTAATGAATATGAATCAAGTGACGCCTTTCTTGGTGTTCAACTAAGTGACAATGCTCAAAAGATATTACAAACACTTAATTCTGCAGCTTTATATAAAAACAAACGGCGCACAGGCGATATTTATATCAGGGAGTTATTCGACTGTGCCCTTGTATTTTATTGGGATAAGTTTGGAGTAACAGATTTATCGAGAGCTATCGAGAAGCTATTTATTTGGGCATATTCCTTACGTATCCAAAGGCAAGTGTTACAACTTTCCTCAGTTGATAAATACGTAGTTGAAGAGTCGAATGTTTTTAAGCTCATATCGCAAGCCATACACCCTTCCCAGTTAATGGCGCTTCGACTACCAATGTTAAATGATGAGTTAAATCGCAATAACTCAGGCAAAAATAGAGGCAACAAGAACCAGTCCGCGGTGAGCGCAAAAGTGTATGACCCACTTGTAATTCTGTTTGAAGGAATGGGCTATTATGAGTAACACAAACGAAGTAAAAGAGTTTTCTGTTCAAGGCCTACTGGGTAGTGGCAATAATTATCTCGTTCCAATGTATCAGAGAAATTACTCTTGGGGTGAGGGCCAAATCACGCAATTGGTTCGAGATATTGCAGACTCTATGACAGCTAATAATTACTACATAGGAACATTAATCGTTTATAGGCGAGAAGATGGACATTTAGAAGTAATTGATGGTCAACAGCGTTTTACTACCTTGTCATTATTGATATCTGCTATCAAAAACCAAGCTGTTGAATACAAACGGACTAAGACGTCTAGAAAAGTAACGACGTGGTATAAGTCGCCTAATATTAACTTTGAAAGCCGTTATAAATCTCAAGCAACTTTTACAGCAATCAGTGAAGGACTGCCTTTAAAAAAACTTCAATCTGACGAAAAGAATGAGTTTAACGAAGATTTGGTTTCGGGTTATGACCTATGTTTAAAAGCACTGGCGGAGATAGGGAACGTAAAATTAACGGAGTTTGCCAATTACCTACTTAATCACGTAAAGATTATGCAGGTGGAAGTGCCTGATGATACTGATTTAAATCATTACTTTGAAATCATGAACAGCAGGGGAGAGCAACTCGAAAAGCATGAAGTATTAAAAGCTGAATTGATGTCAGTACTTCAGAGTAAGCTTCGAGGCGCTAAAAGAGAGAAAGCGCTCTATACGCTTAATCGAGTGTGGGAGGCCTGCGCTAATATGGAGCGGTACGTTCAATATGAATTTACCGTTGCTGAAAGGCATAAAATATTTGGTAAAAACGATTGGGGACGGTTTACTGTAGACAATTTTAATGCGCTGTCTGACGCACTCGATACTGATGATAAAATTGCTATAAGATTATCTATCTCTGAAATATTAGACAACAGATCTCAATCAGATAATTCCTTTTTAAAAGATGAAGCTGATAAGTTAGAAGAAGACAGATTCAGTAGTGTTATAAACTTTTCTAATTTCTTACTACATGTACTTCGCGTTTATTGTGGGGAGTATTGGTACGGTGTAGGGGAAGAACATGGGTTGCCTTCGAATGAGAAAGGCTCCGACATATCTCTTGACGATAAAAATCTAATAAAGACTTTCCAGAATAAATTATTGGACAATGTTGAAAGCCCTGCACAGGAGGTAATGGATTTTGTATTCTGCCTACTAAAATGCAAATTTCAATTTGACCAATTTGTAATCAAGCGGGAATTATCTACTGCAAATGATGGGTGGAGTTTAAAAAAACTCAGATACTACAATAAAAAAAGCGTTAGCTTTATAAATACCTTCGACACTAACGAAAATAGGGCTGATAGTGTTAACCAAGATATTCTCATGTTGTTATCTGCATTTCATGTTTCTACTCCAACACTGGCCTACAAACATTGGTTGACCGGGGTGCTTTACTTTCTGATTGAGCAGGATGAAATAAATCCCCAAAATTACTTACGGTACTTAAACAACTTAGCAAAAAGGTATATTTTTGACCACTTTTTGTGTATTGGGGAAGGTGACGAATATGCTGACATGATATTTGGTTCTGACTTTGAATATACCCCCGAAAACAAAGATTTTGAAGACCTTGATGTAGCCAAACTCAACTATCCAAACATTAAAGCGTTCGTGTTCAATTATCTTGATTATCTCCTATGGAAGGAAAACAAAGACGATAAGAACAGCAGAATGTTAGATTTTGAGTTTTCTTTCCGCAGCTCAGTTGAGCATTTTTATCCACAACATCCAATGAAAGGGCATGAGCCTCTTGATGAAGATTACCTTCACCAGTTCGGCAATCTATGCCTCATTAGTCACAACAAGAACTCTCGGTTAAGTAATATGCCGCCTGATACCAAGTTGGAAGATATAAAAGTTACTCTTTCAAATAACAAAATTGACAGCCTGAAGCTGCACAAGATGATGCAGATGACGTTAAGTGAGTGTAAGTGGGGTAAAGAGCAAATACATAAACATGGCGAAGAGATGATTGAGTTATTACTGTCTTCTACGGACAGTTAATTTACCTATCAAACACTATCATGGATAAGGGCAAGGAATGACCGATAGAGTATACATAGGCTGGGATGTCGGCGGTTGGAACTGCGATAAAAACAGTAGCAGCCGCGATGCGCTGGTAATGCTGGATAGTCGGGGCGAAATGTTTGGTTTTCCGTGGCGGGGAAATCTGGCACACATTATTAATGAATCCGATAATCAACAGGCGCTTTTAAGCACACTCTTTGCTTTATGCGAACTGGATTACCAGCAACAACAAACTGTGCTGGCCATTGATACACCCTTAACCGTCAGTAACGGTTTTCGTAAATTACTCAATGGCGTAGTAAGTAATACCCGTGTTGCAAGCCATCAAAACCCATATTTGTTCCGCTACTGCGAACGGCTGCTCGCCGATCGTGGCTTTAAACCGTTATCTGCCGTGAAAGATATGATTGGTGCTCAAGCAACCAAAGGCATGCATTTATTGGCAAAGTTTATACCTGAAAAGGTATCTACTGGCGTATGGCAACGTCAAAATATTACGGCTATTGAAGCGTATCCCTCTCCTTGCAAACAATCGAGACATATCACAGACCTGCAAAATAGGGCTCAATGGCCTTTAGCGAAGAAAAACGCTAGCAAACCAACTATGGTAAACGGTAAAGCACTCCATCAAGACCATTTTGATGCACACATTTGTGCGTTAATAGGTTGGACGTTCCAGCAACTCCCCGAGCTTTTATGGCGCCCAGAACAAGATGCGCAAGAGGCTGAAGGCTGGATCTTTGTACCCAATGATTGTTTTGTTAACAAAGAATTGAATTAAGAGGTTAACAATGACACCGACAAAAAGCTATTTTCGAATTATTGCTGGTAAAGGCAGTATGCATGCTCAAGCCTGTTTTGAGCATGGCTTCATTGGTTGTGATTGGTTAGATAATATCGACCTCACCGATAAACTTCCTGAAAATTGGCGAGAGTTTAATCATGACATGATTCCCATCTATCTAGAGTCTAACCCTGATAAGTCTAAAGTTTCTGCAGGCCTAGCGTGCGGCATGATGCACACGATATGTAAAGGGATTAAGGTTGGTGATATTGTCTTTTGTCCCAACGGACAAGGCATATACTTCGTGGGCGAAGTGACCTCTGAGTATGTTTATCGATCTAATGAAGTACTCCCGCATCGCAGATTAGTTAAGTGGTATGGCAAGGGTGTGGCACGTGAAGAAATGTCTAAGCCGCTTAAAAACTCCACAGGTTCTGTAGGTACAGTTTCTAATATCACAAAATACGCTGAAGAGTTGGAAGCTCTGCTGGAGGGGAAAGCTCCGCCAGCACTGACCCATTCAGATGCGACGGTAGAAGACCCATCTGTATTTGCGTTAGAAAAACATTTGGAAGACTTTCTTGTGGCTAATTGGGCTTCAACCGACTTAGGAAGAGAGTTCGATATCTATACCGATGAGGGAGAAATTGTCGGGCAACAATATCAGTCTGATACCGGACCTATCGATATTCTGGCAATAAGCAAAGATAAAAAGACTTTATTGGTGGTCGAACTAAAAAGAGGCCGTGCCAGCGACAATGTAGTAGGGCAAATACAACGGTATATGGGGTATGTCAAAGACGAGCTTTGCGAGCAAGGACAAACTGTTAAAGGGATCATCATTGCTCTGGAGGACGATATCAGAATCAAACGCGCACTCAGCGTGACAAATAATATCGATTTTTACCGCTATCAAGTCAGTTTTAGACTTGAAAAGCAACAGTAGAACTATAGTCGTTTAGAGATAGAGATAGAGATAGAGATAGAGATAGTGATAAATTTGAGAATTAAAAAGGTTTGTTTTGAGAACAGATGAAGAGCTCTTAGAAGAGCTAAGACGGGTATGGGAATACCCTGAGCATTCCAAGCTGATAGTAATTGGTAAAGTTGAGCAAATTTCGATTAGGGAAGGTAATTCTTTTTATATTGTTAACGAAATCCGCAATCCAAAAAACGGTCGGTTGCTCAAATATCCTGAAGCAAATGACAAAACCCGTCACACCATATTCATGGGCTCTATACCCAAAGACTTGAGAGAAGTTGGTGTTAAAGCGGGAAGTTGGATTCTATTTGAAGCGGAGTTGGCTCCACTAAGTGAACGAACAAAACGGGATAATTTGTTCGAACTTAATGTAATTAATAATGCGGTCAGCCCATTGAAAGAGTTTCCGAAAGAGCTAACTCAACCCTACCAAACAGAAAGTGGTGACTTTATAGAAGAATGGGTAATCGATGCACTACGCAAGTCACACGAAGAGAATGTACTCCGAGAGGTAAATCAGAAAAAATCGGATTTGGAAGCAGAAAATGAACTGCAATTAAAAAGTATCGAGCAACTTGGCGTTGAAAAAAAACAAATAGAGGAGTCGATAGCTTGGCTCAATGACCGTTTGGAAAACACTAAATCTGATTCGGAGGAACTGCAAAAGCAATTAGAACAGCTCCGTACGTCAAAGGAGTTAGAAGTTGCGAGCTACGACAGAGAAATTATCAAGAGAGAGAATAAATTGCTTAAACTGAATCGCTTCATTGAACAGAGAACGGAGTTATTAACTAAACTTGAGCTGCTCGATTTGCCACAAGATGGGTTAGCTGAAAATTCACCGACAGAAAGAACAGGTCATGATTTTTCTGAAGTCTTTGGCTCTGATGTAAGTGCTGCCGTGGCTTATATTCAGGTTTATTTGAAAGAAAAGGGCATCTATTACTCGCGCAACGTACTCGAGACTTTCTATGCGCTATTGATGAGTAACGATCTCATTATTCTCGCAGGTGATTCTGGTTCAGGTAAAACCAATTTGGTTAAGTCTTTTGCTGATGCAATCGGCGGCAAATCCGTCATTGTACCAGTAAAGCCTAACTGGACGAGTTCGGAAGACCTAATTGGATACTATAATCCGTTAGAAAAAAAATACCTTTCCACTCAGTTTCTGGATGCCATTATTGAAGCGAGCAAACACCCCGAAATTCCATATCTAATTTGTTTGGATGAGATGAATTTAGCGCGTGTTGAGTATTACTTCGCTGACTTTTTAAGCCTGTTGGAAGAGCGTGAGTCGCAGCCTGAATTACGGCTGTACCCTGAAGCGGAAAGCGCACATCTAGTTAGTGAGTGCAGAATGTTTCTGTCCTTAGTTGATGAAGCTACATCAAACAGTGAGTCTATTAATAGCTTCGTGGATATTCTGAAAAATGAAGAGTTGAATGAGAAACTACATAAACTCTGCGGCTTTCAGGATGGGAGTTCACTGTTAAAGTATCATTCCCAGTTACGCAAAAATTTAGGCAGCTATCTTTCAACCCCATCGAGCTTAGTTATTCCACCAAATGTAAGGTTTATTGGCGCCATTAACGTTGATGAAACCACCCATTATCTTTCACCAAAAATCCTTGATCGTGCTCATATCATCAAGTTTTCAAGTTCTTTACTCAGTAAATGGGATGATATCGAAGCTGAATTCGAAGATACCGAACTGGATATTAATTTATCGGTTATCTTGAGTCCGGGTGAACTGAATTTTAGGACATCATACCCTCGATTTGATCGTGAAGATAAATTAGTAAAATCTCTGTTGTTTATAGCCGAAGAATATCTGGAGCCTTTGGGGATAGAGTTTGGCTTACGTAGCGTTAGGCAAGCCAGAGAATTTGCAAAGCATGCAGAAAAGTTTGAAGCCAGCTATGAGCAGATATTGAACAGTCTGGTACTACATAAAATTTTGCCAAAGATGATGTTTGATGGTGAAAAAGAATTAGACGAGGATTACGCAAAAAAAGACTTGCTGAGCGAGTTCCGTGACTATCTTGGGTCTGAGCTTGATAGCCTGAGAAATTTAAAGGGAATTGATTACAGCGTAGCTGAACTTGATAGAGTTATTGCTAATGCCAAAGCCAATGATTGGGTAGTTAACTACTGGTCTCGCTAATGGCTGATTTTGAAGTTAGATACCTCGATATTAATTGGAAAAGCCCTGACACGCTTAAAAAGCTTGTTGCGAGCAATGATGCGCTGGAGCTAATTGACGATATAGACGGTTATAGCGTTGACACGGTTACCTTTCCAAAATCTTTTAAGTATGTAGGCATACGCTTTATCGATGGCAAAAAAGTTCAGCCTTCAACGCTATTAGCTGACGGCAGCCGTAAACCTTTAACGCCACTAAAAGAGCCGGGCAGTGAAAATATTTGGTGGGTACAACTCGATGATTGGACATCTTCTAAAGATAAATTGGGTGGGTATTACTACAGCAGTCTTTATCGTACGGCAGGTAAGAGTAGGGTTAAACTATTAGATGAAGTCCTAACGATAAACAACCATACGGTCAATTTTAGTGCTGATGAACTGGAATATTTTCTAAAAGATTTTAAAAACGACTTATGGCTTTTGATTCTGGACCAATCCAGTTCGATAACTTCCAAGGTGGAAAGTACAGGAACGAACTTATTTGAGCTATCGAACTTAGAATACTTGGCTGACTTTATCGACAGTGTAGAAAAAATAATAAAGAAACCAACCATCGAGTTGATTGAACAATACGGTAAGGTTAGTCGCAGACGAGTTCGGCCTCTTCCAACAACGTTCAGAGAAACAATCTCACAACCTCATGCTAGGCAGCTGACGAGTCGAGTGAGTGTTGAGAGCTACGATACCAACGAGAATCGTTATATTGCTTATTGTGCAAGCCGAATGCGGTATCTGCTGAAAAATATGCATAAGGTCGTTATTTCTCAGAAAAATCTCTATAAACGAAGACTAGAGCAAGAAGAAGTAAGGCTAGAGGAGTTATCAACGCAAAAGACTAAAAAAGCAGATCGGAGAGTATTGAAAGACGAAATTAATACACTGAAAAGCCAGCTTTCGAATATTCAGTTTGAGTTAGGTAGAAGCAATAGGCTGCTCGAACAGGCTCTCGTTATCGACCCTTCAGATGCGTTTCAAGATGAAAATTTCGCTCTTGTCCACAGAGGTTATGAGCTACGCATTGGTGATAGATTTTCAAATGAAGACAACTGTTTTTTTGTCAATTACATTGACGGTCGAGATATCAAGCATGAATCCGGCGCAAACTATGTAATTGTTAAATTACCCTTAAATCTTAATATAGACGGCGCTTCTGAAACGATAGCAAAATCAAAAATTTTAATTTCTGGATTATGTGAAAGGAAAAAGGTTGGTTTAGCAACTGGCAAATTCTGTTACCACATCACCTTTTCTCGGATTGATTCAATCCAACTATGTTCTCAAGCCGAGGAAAAATTATCTGCTGAAATAATCAGGCTTGAGAGACAAGAGACAGCATTAGCCAAGCAAGATTGGATAATCCCACTGGATAAACAAGAACTCTTAGATATTCAGAAAGAGTGTGAGATTCTGAAAAAGCGTTGTGAGGGTTTCGGTGACCTGTATGAACGCACATCAAATTGGCTTAAACCTCTTCCTGTGCTTGAACAACGTCTCAATAAACTATTTCGCTTCTTTAACAAACATACGTCGAAAATGGTGACCGTTTGCCCTAATACGATGGCCTTTGTTCAAAACCCTCATTATGCCAAAGCAAAGGCAAGCTACAAGTATTTTAAAGACAATAGCGGTGTGACAGATAGCTTTCTTGATGAAATGCTGAAAATTGATGAGATAGGCCTCGTAAATGTAGCGAATCTTTATGAACGTTGGTGTTTACTACAAATTCTAAAAATCCTGTCTCAGACATATGGGTTCAAGCCTGAAAGAGAATGGAAATCGAAATTATTGTGCGCCGTATCGCCTAATAGTTATAACATTGAACTCAATATGGAGTGTGAGGAAAGGCAACAGCGCATTATTCTTACTTACGAAAAGCAATTAAAAAATGGTAAGCGACCAGATTTTGTTATCGACTTCTTCTGCCCTGAATATGTCGAACCATCAAACTCAAATAGTTTGTGGACGACCCGGGGGGAGAAGAAATATCGCTTAGTACTCGATGCTAAGTTCAGGGGAGAAGAAACAGAAGACACATTAGCGGCAATAGTAGATGATCTAAGACTAAACAAGGATTATTCAGAAGGCGATAGCAATCCTGTGTTTATCATTCATCCCGTTAGAAAAGCAATCGATAATCCAACGTCTCCCTTGGAGTGGGGAGAGAATTGTAATTATGGACAGACTAATGCTCACAAATATGGGTCTATTTTCTTATCCCCTTCGATAGATAGCTACCGGTCAGCAGAGCATCTTCAGAGACTTCTTGGCCTGTTTCTTCAACCCAAGGGCGTTATACTTTCTAATCCATGGAGCATCGGTAATGTTGCTTGGCATAACATGAGCTGTATTGGATGTGGTCAACCCATGGTAGAAAAGTATTCGCCCACTAAACGTGGTAAGCCAAGATGGGAGCTAACATGTTCAGCATGTTCGTTACTAACGATTAAAACGGTATGCAGAAAATGCTCTAAACCTCTATTTAAGAATGGTTTAAAGTGGACATATCATCGTACAAGGGCAACTCAAACGTCCAATGTCGTGTGCCCGTCTTGTGAAGAATTTTTATAAAAATTTGAAGCTGGATGATTTATTAAAGGATTATTATGAGCCAAGTCGGTCAAAAAGAAAAAGAAACTCAAAAACGTGTTGTTGCCTTCTTCTCTGAAGAGCTTGAATACGATTATTTGGGCGATTGGACAGAGCGTGAAAATCGTAATGTTGAGGTATCTCTTTTAGAGGATTGGCTGGAAAGGCGAAATATTGATACATCCTTGATATCCCGTGTATTACATGAATTAGGCAAGGCCGCAGCGCTTGGCGAAGGGAAAAGCTTGTATGAAGCTAATAAAGAAATCTATCGGTTACTTCGTTACGGCGTAAAGGTAAAAGGTGGAGCTGGTGAACAGTTTCAGACCGTGTGGTTGATAGATTGGAAGAATCCTCAGGCAAACGACTTTGCGATTGCTGAAGAAGTCTCGATAAAGGGGCCAAATACCAAACGCCCTGATATTGTGATTTATGTAAACGGGATCGCGTTGAGCGTTCTCGAACTAAAACGTTCGTTTGTAGATGTGAGTGAAGGCATTCGTCAGAATCTGGATAATCAGAAAAAGAGTTTTATTCGTAATTTCTTCACCACTATGCAACTAGTGATGGCCGGTAATGACACGCAAGGATTGCGCTACGGCACTATCGAAACACCCGAAAAATATTATCTTGAGTGGAAAGAACAAGGGGTAGAACCATACCCTCATAAACTTGATAATGACCTTTTCCGTCTTTGCAGCAAAGCACGTTTTTTACAGATTATCCACGACTTCATTGTATTTGATAAAGGCGTAAAGAAAACTTGTAGGCATAATCAGTTCTTTGGGATACAGGCTGCTAAACAACATATCGATGCTCGACAAGGCGGAATTATCTGGCATACGCAAGGCTCAGGTAAGAGCCTTACAATGGTGTGGCTGGCAAAGTGGATCAGGGAAAATGTTACTAATGCTCGTGTTCTCATAATAACCGACAGAACAGAGCTTGATGAGCAAATTGAGGGCGTATTTTATGGTGTGGATGAAGAAATCTATCGAAGTAAAAGTGGGGCAGATCTCGTATCTACGATAAATCAAACTAATCCTTGGTTACTGTGCTCATTAGTGCATAAATTCGGCCGCCAAAGTGCCAATGAAGACGAGAGTACACAGGACTTCATCGCTTCTTTGCGTTCTGCATTACCAGACAATTTTGCACCCAAAGGTAATTTGTTTGTTTTCGTGGATGAGTGTCACCGTACTCAATCCGGCAAACTCCACCAAGCCATGAAATCGATTCTACCGGATGCCATGTTCATTGGCTTTACCGGTACGCCGCTAATGAAGAAAGACAAGGCTCGCTCAGTAGAGATCTTCGGCCCGTATATCCATACTTACAAATTTGATGAAGCGGTGGCTGATGGTGTCGTGCTTGACTTGCGCTATGAAGCCAGAGATATCGATCAGGCAATATCTTCACATAAAAAAGTCGACCAGTGGTTTGAAGCAAAAACAAGCGGTATGTCGAATATCGCTAAAACCCAGTTGAAGCAGAAATGGGGATCGATGCAGAAGCTACTGTCGTCTCGTTCGCGACTGGAACAGATCGTAAGCGATATATTGCTGGATATGGATACAAAACCTCGTCTTAAAGAAGGGCGGGGTAATGCTATGCTCGTGTGTGCTAGCGTGCATCAAGCTTGTGCAGTTTATGACATGTTCGTAAAGACGGAGTTGGCTGGTAAATGCGCTATAGTAACAAGCTATCAACCCACAAGTGCGAGTATTAAGGGCGAGACTACAGGTGAAGGTCTCACGGAAAAGCTCTTCAAATATGAAGTTTACCGGAAGATGCTCGCAGAATATTTTGAAAAGCCGGAAGACGAAGCAGCAAAGCTAGTTGAAGAGTTCGAAAAACAAGTGAAACAAAAGTTTATCAAAGAGCCCGGTCAAATGCGGCTCTTAATAGTTGTTGATAAATTACTAACGGGCTTTGATGCGCCGTCGGCAACGTATTTGTATATTGATAAGCAAATGGCAGATCACAATCTATTCCAAGCCATCTGCCGGGTAAACCGTCTCGACACTGAGGATAAAGATGTCGGGTATATTGTTGACTATAAAGATCTATTTAAGAGCTTAGATAAAGCGATTAGTGATTATACCGGTGAGGCTTTCGATAGTTATGACAGCGAAGATGTTGAGGGCTTATTGAAAGACAGACTCACCGAGGCTAGGGCCGAGTTAGAAACAGCGTTAGAAATGGTGAGAGGGCTGTGTGAGCCGGTTAAAGCACCTAAGGAAACGCAGGATTATTTGATTTATTTTTGTGGATCATCCGGTGATAACTCCGACGAACTTTTTGATAAGGAAAACTTGAGACTGACGTTTTACAAAGCGGTTGCTAAGCTTATCCGTAATTTTGGGAATCTAGCAAATGAGATGGGAAAAGCCGGTTATACATCTCAACAAACTGAGAAGATTCGTCAGGAAGTTTTGCACTTTGAAACAGTAAGAAACGAAGTTAAGGTCGCTAGTAAAGATAGTGTCGATATGAAGCAGTATGAGCCAGCGATGCGCTTTTTACTCGATACATACGTCAGAGCGAAGCCCAGCGAACAACTTGTCGAAATTGAAGATTTGGGTTTAGTTGATCTCATTGTTAAAAAAGGAGCAGAAGCGCTTGATGACTTGCCTGAAGGGATTAAAGAGAGTCAGGAAAATATGGCTGAAACAATCGAGAATAACGTTCGTAGGACTATTGTTGATGAGAATCCGGTAAACCCGAAATATTATGAGCAAATGTCTACACTGCTGGCAGAGCTTATTAATCTCCGGAAGCAGAAGGCCATTGAATATCAGGACTACTTAGAGAAGATAATCGCGTTAGCTAAAATGGTAAAAGTGCCTTCTGATGCTGATGATAAGTATCCTTCAAGCATGGACACGCAAGCAAAGAAAGCTTTCTATGATAACTTCGGTAAAAACGAGTCACTTGTAACAATGTTAGATAGGACTATTCGAGAAACCAAAAAAGCCGACTGGATAGGAGATCGGTTTAAAGAGCGCGAAATAGCACGAGCGGTCGCTGATACAGCGGCAGGTTATGACATTAACGTCACTGATGTCATTGAACTTGCAAAAAAACAGAAAGATTATCAGTAATGGCCGATGTTTCGGAGTTAAAAATAGGTGAATTAAGTTTCGCACTACATAGAAAACCAATTAAGAACCTTCACATCAATGTTTTACCACCTGATGGAAGGGTGAGAGTTTCAGTTCCTACAGCCATGACTGATACTGCAATTAGGACCGCTGTAGTATCAAAGCTTGCTTGGATAAAGAAACAACAGAGAGACTTTGTCGAGCAGCCTCGTCAGTCACCTCGCGAGTTTATCGATGGTGAGGCCCATTTTCTTTGGGGGCAAAAATATCGCTTACGCATAATCAGTGTCAGCAAAAAAGCTGAAGTACAGGGTGTAAAGAATCGACGATTACAAGCAGCTATTACTGAAGAAATGTCTCTTGAAGACAAACAAACTCTGTTTGATGCGTTTTATAAAACGGAAACCCAGAAAGCACTGGAGTCGCTAAAAGAATTTTGGGCTCGAAAGTTGGAGCGGACTCCGTCGTCAGTAACTGTGCGGAGAATGAAAACGAAGTGGGGCAGCTGCAACACAGATTCAAAGCGCATCATCATCAACTCTGAACTAGCCAAAAAGCCTTTCGAGTGCCTTGAGTATATTGTGGCTCACGAGTTTGTGCATCTCCTAGAACGGCATCACAACGAACGCTTTATAGCTCATATGGATAAGTTAATGCCCAACTGGAGGGAGCGGCGTGATCTATTGAACAGTTTGCCGCTTGCGCATGAAGATTGGCAATATTAGCTTTTATAATCTTGAATGCTGATGATAGAGAACACAGACCGGTAATGTTCGAGACCTAGACCTCATTTCTTAGCTCTAGTGCACACAGATATCAAATTGTATGTTATAAATTATTCTAACGATTATAAACAATTATAAAATTATAAATAAAAATAATGACAGAATTCTCTGAGCGTATTTTAGGCAATAACTGGTAAAAAACGTGTGATTCCGAACTGCCTTTTGCGACATTTTAAGTGCCATTTGAGGCAGTTAGATTGCCTCAAAAGACAGTCTAACTGTCATTTAAGTCACTTTAATTGCCTTAAAAGCCATCTAAGTTGCCTCACGTGCAAAGATCTGAATTAAAAAGGGTTGTAAATTCAGCGAAAGGTAGTTGCTGACTATTTATACTTTTGGGTTTTATCTCTTGCGACTTCAGAAACCTCAAATTGGTATTTTTTGGCTTTATAAGTCTGTAGTAATTGCGAAACAAGAAGACCTTAACACGCTGACTTGCGATAGCATGGGTCTCTATGATAGTGACCTCAGCCACGTCGTCGAGTGGGAAGAAAAAAGAATATATCGA
The DNA here is from genome assembly GCF_963976965.1 of uncultured Alteromonas sp. NCBI lineage: Bacteria > Pseudomonadati > Pseudomonadota > Gammaproteobacteria > Alteromonadales > Alteromonadaceae > Alteromonas > uncultured Alteromonas sp. The sequence continues at coordinate 2,614 of NZ_CAXBMP010000022.1, read as the reverse complement.
CCATTTTTTCCTGAGCTCGAAGGAAGTCAATATCAAGAATTCAGCAGGGGACGCGTAATTTATTCAGCTAACGATAACGTATTCAGAATATATGCTGATAGAAAAATAGTAAAAAGCGCCAAAAATCGGAGCGCAATAATTGAGAAGTTCAAGCTCAGTAACTTTGCATGCATGTGGCTTCTAGACCCTCACTATAAAGTTTTTCGCTGAGCACACGTATAGTCAGGCTTCTCTTCATAGCGGCAATTACTTACTAAAACTAGTAAACACATAATGACTACTGGAAGTAAACACAATAAGCTTTTCACGATGTGTATACCCTTAGTAAACACATTGTGTTTACCGGTAAAATTAATGCCTGTTTACTGAAATAATAAGCTCGCGAATTCAACTCCGAAGTGCACCACTCGCTAACTATTGCAGCTCAAATTTCTTGCAATATGAAGCGACGTGAATCAGACTAATGTTAGGTAAGAGGAAGTCGGCGTGAATGAAAATTTCAATGAAATATCCGAAGAAGTCGTAGGTTCTCAATTGCGTAATTTTTTTGGTAATGACGATGAAATGATTAACGAGTGGATTAATACTCCGCTTCCGATACTATCTGGTCAAACGCCTTCTGAATTATTCGCTTCAGCAGAAGGAAGAAAAAAAGTTGTCTACATCCTCGGATTGATGGCCAACGGCGACACTGCGTAGTCTTTTTGTTTAATCAAATCGATGCTGGTACTGTCCTTACAGTCTGGTCTGATCATGCTTTATCTAACTCTCTACTGTCTCTGGGACGGTTTGCATACAGAATAAGGTTTCCAGAGAAGGGTGTGAGTAATTTCGTTAAATACTGCTATTTCTGCTTTATTCTAACGGTGAATCTTATGGTGCCTCTTTCTTTGTGCCAGTTTATCCCTTCTACTGCTACTATTGAAATGGCCGTTGAGTACTTGAAGCGGACCCTTAGATAATAGAAAAACAAGGAGCCGCTGAACATGGATTTCTTCGCTTTACCTGTGATGATTTCAAGCATGTGAAACTAGCGGCTTTTAGCGACAAAAAGCGTTAACGTTTCTTTAATTTATGCTACGATATTGTATATAAATTGAACACCCACATCGCAATATAGCTAACAAGGATGAATTATGGCAACAAATGATATAACTAAAGTAATTACTACTCTCCTAACCGCGCCTACAGACGCAGTTGTGCAAGCAGCAACTATTCAGCGCAAAACTTGGATTAACTGGCTGAAAGACGTACTTAGGCTGGTAAATGATGCTGACGACACTCAGAAAAAGAAAATTATTGATGAACATATGAAACTAGCACCAATATGGAAAGTTGGTGCACAAGTTTCGATTGGCATTACTATGAGGGTCTCGTCAATTGAGAGAGCAGAAGGCAGTGCTTCTTTGGGTTTGGGGGTCGGTCTGTTGCAAGCATCGGGTTCTTTTGGATTTATGCAAGAGACGACAAACGAAAGCATATTACAAGCACGTGCGCAATACGCACTTTCTAATGATACAGAAATAACCCTTTCTGAATATTTAAACGACTTAGGAGTAACGCTATCAGATGCAGCTTCGGTTCAAAATGCAATTGATAAACTGGCAGTAGCATCTACACCATTAGAGGAAAGTTAACAACCATGGCCATATCGGAGAAAAAAGACCAGAGTGCGCCTAAAAATCAAACTCTTGACGATTTGTTACTGGCATTGCAAAAATCAATTAGTCGAGTAAACAAGGCTTCTTCAAATGTCGATAGTAGTCAAGCTCGCGCATTAATAACTGGAACTGTTTCATTCAATTTAACTTGTAAATGTGAAATGCTCGATACAGATAAATTAATTGTCAATGACGAAGGAAGTATAGAGTTAAGCCTTGCAGGGAAAATTGATACTGATATTGGAGTAATTAGAATGGAAGAAGAAAAAAATGCCTCCTCCAAATAGAACAGGTAGACGAAGAAATAGACGTTCAGATGATGACGATAGAAATAGGACTGATAGGGACGCCTTGACCGTTGGTGAAGTTTTCGAATCAGCTATTAACGATGTAGTCGAAATGCGAAAAAGTATTGGCTTTAAAGGTGTTGTCGACGTTGGTGTAACCTTTAAATCGGTATCGGTGGATCGTGATGGTTTTATTTCGGTTATTATCGGAGGAAGTGACAGTCAAGAAACCACTACCCAGATACAACTTGCAACAAGAGTTCACCTCGATGATAAGCCGGAAAAATAGGAATAGAAAGCTCTCTTCGAATTCTATATGTTATGGTCATTAATGTGTTACTAAATTAATGTTATCGGCGGGTTCCTAATTTTCGTCTCGAGGGTTGATGTTGTTCGTGTTTACTTGATTTCACGTTTCTGTGTAAATGCTATTAGACCGCTTTAATGAAAATGTAAATTTAACAGGATGGATTCTAATGAAATTGCTTTTCTTACCACTCATTACCCTTTGTTTAATTTCTGGCTGCTCATTAGCACCACAGAAACTTAATAGGGACAACTACCTTGCAATTAGTGGAGACTATGAAAAACCAAATTCAGATTATTTAACGCAGGTGATGGGTTTGCCATTAAACCCCTATGATTCTATCTGCAGACAAAATGTAG
>NZ_CAXBMP010000021.1:0-84256 GCF_963976965.1 uncultured Alteromonas sp. | reverse complement strand
ACCACGCGTTACTGCTAGTACGGTATCTTTCAAGGTATTTAGCTTGGCATCAGAAAGGGTTTCGTCGTTACGTAACTCTTCAATTAGCTCGTCACTTACTTTCATGCTTTTAGCAATGCCAGTATGCGCTGGTACACAGTAATGACACGCATGCTCTACGTTAACCGCTTGCCATACTACAGTAAGCTCTTCTGCATTAAATGACGTATCTTGTGCCAAACCGTGAAGTACTTGATAACCTTCAAGCAACGTTGGCGCTTCCGCCATTACTGCATGCAAGTTAGGGATCATACCGAAAGCTTTTTGAGAATTCTCAAGAAGTGGTTTAGCTGCTTCAGGTGCGCTATCTGCTGTGTGTAATGTAAAATCGCTCATGTCACTCTCCTATTGATGTGAACTGAAAACCAGTAACTAAAAAGATAATAAATACTGATTACGTTTTGATGTAATACAATATAGGTTTACTTGAACACTTGTTCAAGTCATAATTGAACAAGTGTTCAAAACATTCGAATATAAGGTATACCAGAATGAAATATGTAGAGTCTGAAGTGATTGAGAAGGCCACCACGCTTTTTTGGCAAAAAGGCTTTCAGGCCGCTGGTATGCGCGACATTCAACAAGCGCTAGATATGCGACCCGGCAGTATTTACGCTCGCTTCAAAAGTAAAGAGGGCTTATTCCAGTTAGTAGTGGAAAAGTATGTTACGAACAGCCAAGAAAAACTCAGCATTGTTATTAATGCCGATTGCCCACTTGACGCTTTGCGTGCATTTTTTGTTAGCGAATTGATTAACCCAGAAGAAATGCGCTTTCAGCGCCAATGCTTATTAATTAAGTCTATTACCGAACTAGAGATGTTGGGTGAAAATGGAAAACAGTCTGTGCTTGATGGTATGAGCACTTTGAAAGCATGTTTCAAATCTATTGTAGAAAAAGCCGTGCAAACCAATTCACTTCCCACCAGCACACCGGTTGATAAAGCTGCAGATTGGTTACAAAACCAATTTGTAGGCCTTCGCACTTTTGCGTTAATGCAAAGCGACGATCACGCCATTGAAACCATGATAGATAAAGTACTCATCGACCTTAAAACTTCTTGGCCTGAGTGATAGAGGTATATGGACAGTGTGCATTAAAAACCTTCCATAGCATGGATGCTAAAGCAGAGTACTTTTGGGTGGGCTTACCACGTACTTCTGAATGTTAGCTTTTCACTCGATGTATCTGGGGCATTGTGAGAGCTTGCATTAGAAACCTTCCACAGCATGGATGCTGTGGCAGAGCGCCCATGGATGAGTTAATGCGGGGTTTTTAAGTGGTAGCTGTTCACTCAGTGCATCTAGGGCATTGGGACAGTGGGCATTAAAAACCTTCCATAGCATGGATGCTAAAGCAGAGTACTTTTGGGTGGGCTTACCACGTACTTCTGAATGTTAGCTTTTCACTCGATGTATCTGGGGCATTGTGAGAGCTTGCATTAGAAACCTTCCACAGCATGGATGCTGTGGCAGAGCGCCCATGGATGGGTTTACCGCGCGTTTCTAATGCAAGCTTTCCCAAGGGCCAAGTAAAGACTAACTAAACAGCATTCGCAGAAGTTGTGCAACAAGTAAGATGCCCATTAGCGGCCAAATCCACTTCGCCCATTTGGCAGTGTCTTCGTCACTGATGCGCATTTTCGAGCGCTCGATAAGTGGTATTACTATAAAAAGTGCGCCGAACAGTACGGCAAGTATGATTAAAACTTCCATTCTCGCATCCCTATCGCATATTTAAGTACTTCCCGTTTAGCTGGCTCAAAGTGTTGTGCCACAGAAAGTAATTGGTTTCTGAACCATTTAATGGGGCCGATATCGTTACTAAACAAGCCATAGAAACCATCCATGGCAGACATCATCAACGCATTATCACGCTGGCGTGGCTTTTCGTAGCTTGTTATTAAGCTGCTTTTAAACGCTAGCGACGTTAAATCGATACCATCGCCGGTCACCGCTAATAAGGTTTCAACATCTCTAAACCCTAAGTTAACTCCCTGCCCTGCCAATGGATTAATGGTATGGGCCGCATCGCCCACCAAAATAACCCTATCGGTAACATAGCGGCTAGCATGTGCACGGGTTAACGGGAATGTAGCTTTATCTAGTACTGTAAAGTCGTTGCCGTCTTTAATTAGCTCACTGGGAAAGGCTTCTATAATGGCTTGCTTTAATTGTGCGGCATTGAGGGTTGATAACCGCTTAAGTTCATCGGGCGAGTCGTACCATACTAACGAGGCGTAATTGTCGAACATTGGCAAAAAGGCTTTAGGGCCTTCAGGGGTAAATTCTTGCCATGTAATGGCGTCAACCGGGTTTGCCATTTCAATGGTTATACCCATGGCTTGTTGGCTGTATTGCCAACCCGATACACCAATATTTGCAGATTGCCTAACTTGCGAGGCCGCACCATCGGCACCTATCAACCACTTAGCGTGAATAGTTTCGCCGCTATCAAGACTGAGGGTAGCGACGTGGGCCAACGACGCTGAAGAATCAGCCGAGCTATTGACTGAGCTATCAACTGAGTTACTAACTGAGCTATTGCCAAGTGTGATACCAGTCACCTTACAGCCAGTAAACCATGTTACGTTGTCAAACGCCTTTAGTGCTTGATGACACCCTAATTGCAATAAACGGTTTTCAACAAAAAAGCCTAGCTGAGGCACATCAATGCTTTTTGCAGTAAAGTCTGTTCGATGCGCGGGATCGTCCCACACACTTAGCCCCGTATAGGGTTTAACGCGCATTGTTTCAATGTATTCCCACGCGCCTAGCGACGTTAACAAGGATACAGACGCATCACTAATGGCAGATACTCTTAAGTCTGGCTTACTGGCCTCGTCAAAAGCTTTGGGCAAGTGGGGCTCAATTATAGCTACCCGGTATTGCTGCTTCGCTAAGCCCAATGCAAGCGCAGCCCCAACCATGCCACCACCATTTATACAAAAATCATACATACTACAAATCTCTTCTACTTACCCAATGGCTTACTCGCTTTGCACTAATAAATAATACGAATGTGAGCCCAAATACGTTCGCCATTTTAATTTACTAATATTTTCTGCTTCATGCTTTATATCAGCCACACCGCCCTTGCAAGATGGCAGTGCATTAAATTCCGGCGAATGTGCGTGAATACACTGGGCATTCGACGTTATAACAGGTAAAATACGCGGCTATTTTGAACATCTTCCCAAAACTGCAGTGGCAGGCTTTGCCAGAAATTACACCTAACCTAGTTAGCGTGTGGCATTTTCAACCGCCAGTCAATTGCTTACGGGAACTCTATCAGGTTATCGACTAGTTGTTATGACTAAAAAGCTGTATATCAAAACCTGGGGCTGCCAAATGAACGAGTACGACTCGGAGAAAATGGCAGACTTACTCGACTCTACTCATGGCTACTCTGCAGCAGAAACTGCGGAAGAAGCCGATGTTATCTTGCTTAATACGTGCTCTATTCGTGAGAAGGCGCAGGAAAAAGTGTTCCACCAGCTTGGTCGTTGGAAGAACCTTAAGCAAGATAAACCCGAGCTTATTATTGGCGTGGGCGGTTGCGTAGCTTCTCAAGAAGGTAGCGTTATTCGTCAGCGCGCCCCTTATGTTGATTTAGTTTTCGGCCCGCAAACCTTGCATCGTTTGCCCGAAATGATTAACCAACTTAAAGGCGGTGAAAAGTCGGTTATCGACGTAAGCTTCCCTGAAATTGAAAAATTCGACCGTTTACCTGAACCCCGTGCTGAAGGCCCAACGGCGTTTGTTTCTATTATGGAAGGCTGCTCTAAGTACTGCACATTCTGCGTAGTACCTTATACCCGTGGTGAAGAAGTAAGCCGTCCGGTAGACGACGTATTACTTGAAATTGCCCAGCTAGCCGGTCAAGGTGTACGCGAAGTTAACTTGTTAGGCCAGAACGTAAACGCGTTTCGCGGTGAGAACCACGATGGAACCGTATGTCGCTTTGCCGAGTTATTAGAACTTGTTGCTGCCATTGATGGCATTGATAGAATTCGTTATACCACGTCGCATCCGGTTGAATTTACCGACGATATTATCGACGTATACGCCACTATTCCTGAGCTTGTAGATCACCTTCACTTGCCAGTGCAAAGTGGTTCAGATCGTATTCTTAACTTAATGAAGCGTGGTCATACCGCCATTGAGTATAAATCTAAGATTCGTAAGCTTCGTAAAGTTCGACCGAACATTAGTATGTCGAGCGACTTCATTATTGGTTTCCCAGGTGAAACCGATGCTGATTTTGAAGCCACAATGGATCTTATAAAAGCCATTGATTACGACCTCAGCTTTAGCTTCATTTACAGTGCTCGCCCTGGTACACCAGCAGCAGACGCAGTAGATGATGTTAGCGAAGACGCTAAGAAGCAGCGTTTGTACCTTTTACAGCAACGCATTAATCAACAAGCGTTGCGTATTGCGCGTAATATGGTAGGTACTGAACAACGTATTTTGGTAGAAGGCCCGTCAAAGAAAAATCCTATGGAGCTTTCTGGCCGTACTGAAAATAACCGCGTGGTTAACTTCGAAGGTACGCCGGATATGATTGGTGAATTCGTAGATGTGAAAGTGACAGATGTATTCTCTAATTCATTACGTGGTGATGTTATTCGCCGTGAAGATGAAATGGGCTTGCGTGTTGCTGTTTCGCCCCAATCTATTATGGCCAAGCACGAGGCTGATTTACCTGACGCGATAGGCGTAGGCCAGTTCAACCCAGCATAAATAGTAAAAGTGAGGAATACAGTAGTTTGAGTACATTGGTAAGTAACGAATTTGATTTAGAGCCGGCAGACACAAAACGTTTGTCTAACTTGTGTGGGCCGTTTAACGACAACATTAAGCAAATAGAGCGTAGGTTAGGGGTAGAAATTACTTACCGAAACAATGCGTTCAAGGTGTTAGGCGAACCACGCCAAATTCAAAGTGCTACTGAATTACTCAAGCAACTGTACGTAGAAACTCAGCCAGTAAAAGGCCGCTTACCTGAACTTGAACCTGAGCAAGTACACTTAGCCATTCAACAGGCCGCGGCTTTAGAGCAAGATACAGAGTCAGGCACTGGCGATTTCGGTAAAGAAGTACACATTCGCACGAAACGCGGCGTTATTAAGCCCCGTAACCCGAATCAAGCTCAATACGTGGCTAACGTTCTAAATTACGATATCACTTTTGGTGTAGGCCCTGCTGGTACAGGTAAAACGTATTTAGCAGTAGCTGCAGCAGTTGATGCGTTAGAACGCCAAGAAATACGTAGAATTCTACTTACTCGCCCTGCTGTCGAAGCGGGTGAGAAGTTAGGCTTTTTGCCAGGCGACCTTTCACAGAAAGTAGACCCTTACTTACGCCCGCTTTACGATGCTTTATTTGAAATGCTAGGTTTCGAAAAAGTAGAAAAATTAATGGAACGTAACGTAATAGAAGTAGCGCCATTAGCCTATATGCGTGGCCGTACGTTAAACGATGCTTTTATTATTTTGGATGAGAGTCAAAATACCACGGTTGAACAAATGAAAATGTTCTTAACCCGTATTGGCTTTAATTCGAAAGCGGTTATTACCGGTGATATTACTCAAGTTGATTTACCTCGCGGCGCCCGCTCTGGTTTACGTCACGCTATTGAAGTATTAGATAATGTTGACGATATTTCGTTTAACTTCTTCAACGCTGAAGATGTGGTAAGACACCCTGTTGTGGCCAGAATCGTTCGCGCATATGAACATTATGACGCCCAGCAAGAGCGTGTTCGCAAAGAGAAGAAAGAGGAAGCCCTTCGCCTTCAACGTGAACAAGCTGACGCTAACGCTTCATCTAATAGTTCATCAAAAAGCTCATCTGCACAACAAAATAGCGATAACCAGTGATAGCCATTGTAGATTACCAGCAAGCTTATGAAGCTGACGAGGTGATGGCTAAGGCCATTCCCTCTTTAGAGCAAATTGAAGCATGGGCGAATGCTGTACTGGTTGCCGAAAATACCGGTGAGCAAGAAATTACCGTACGCTTCACCGATGACGAAGAGTCGCAAACGCTAAACCATGAATACAGAGGTAAAGATAAGCCTACCAATGTGCTGTCTTTTCCTTTTGAAGTGCCGCCAGGCATAGAAATGAACTTACTTGGTGATTTAGTTATTTGTGTACCTGTGATCATGCGTGAAGCTGAAGAGCAAGACAAAACCCCCACCAATCACTATGCCCATATGGTCGTTCACGGAATATTACATCTTCTGGGGTACGATCACATAGACGATGCAGATGCTGACATAATGGAAGCAAAAGAAATTCGTATATTGGCATCTTTAAATATTGGTAATCCTTATCAATAAAACCCAATAGCGCCAACAAGTTACACTTGGGCAGTTGCGTATTTTACGTGCAAATAAACAATAAAGCATTGACGCCCCTCCCCAAGACATTTAACGTTGACGTTGTATCAATAAATTAGCGGACATTATGAGCGACGATAATCCTCACTCTACCAACGGCTCCCAAGGAAAAAGTTGGTTAGACAAACTTAAACTTTCTATCTCTGGCGAGCCGAGAAGCAAACAAGAACTGGTTGAAGTTATTACTGAAGCCGAGCAGAACGAAATCATCGATCCCCAAACCCGGGAGATGATTGAAGGCGTTATAGGTGTCAACGAAATGCGAGTTAGGGATATTATGATCCCACGCGCGCAGATGACCACCATAGACGTTGAAAAAAACGTAGATGAATTCCTACCTGTCGTGTTGGAATCAGCCCACTCCCGCTTCCCCGTTATTAGTGAAGATAAAGATCATATTGAAGGCATTCTGCTTGCAAAAGACTTGCTAAGCTATGCGTTTAATCCAGAAAAAAGTCTAAACTTACGTGATATTTTACGTCCTGCTGTTATTGTGCCGGAAAGTAAGCGTGTAGATGTACTGCTGAAAGAGTTTCGCCAACAACGCTATCACATGGCCATTGTTGTGGATGAATACGGCGGTGTGTCTGGGCTTGTTACCATTGAAGATATACTAGAGATTATTGTTGGTGAAATTGAAGACGAATACGATACCGAAGAAGACGGTACCGATGATATTCGCCCACTGAACAAATCGACCTATTCAGTTAAAGCGTTAACGCCTGTTGACGAATTTAACGCCTTCTTTGAAACCAAATTCAGCGAAGAAGAAGCCGATACCATTGGCGGTATAGTGCTTAAAGCGTTCGGGCACATGCCTGAAACGAACGATGAAGTTACCATTGGTGATATTCACTTTAAGGTAACCAACTCTGATAAACGCCGTCTTATACACCTTAAAGTGTCGGTGGCCTCTCTGGAGTAACTCCGTTGAAACGGTTCATTCCTTATTTACTGCTTTTGCTAAGCGGCGCTAGCTTAACGCTGGCGTTTGCGCCCTTTGGTATCTGGCCACTTGTTATCCCCGCTTTTGCGTTAGGAATTAGGCAAGTTATTAAACTTCCACATCGCCCTTTTTTAGCCGGCTGGGTATTTGGGCTAGGCTGGTTTGGTTCGGGCATTAGTTGGGTACACGTAAGCATTGCCGATTTCGGTGGCTTACCCCTAATTGCATCTATAGGCCTCATGGTTTTATTATGTAGTTACCTTGCGTTGTTTCCAGCAGTTGCGTTTAAGCTTACCGCTCGCTATTTCCCACATCGTCTTTGGCCACTGGCTTTACCTTTTTTCTGGGTATTCGCAGAATGGTTACGCAGTTGGTTGTTAAGCGGTTTTCCGTGGTTGTCGTTAGGCTATAGCCAAATCGATAGTTCCCTAGTGGGTTGGGCACCCATAATAGGTGAAACCGGCATAACAGCCTTGCTAGTTATCGGTGCAAGCTTGTTTGCCGTGTCCCGTACTAAACGGCATTTCACCGGCGCAGTTTTGGTTAGCTTAGCTTTGTATATTAGCGGTTTTATTGCCAGTCAGCATACATGGGTTGCGCCTAAACAGCAGTATAACGTCGCGATGGCTCAGGGTAATATTGCGCAGTCTTTGCGATGGGTACCTGAACAAGACGCCCCTACCATGAACCGTTATTTAAGCCTTACGGAACCGCTGTGGGATAACGACTTGATAATTTGGCCCGAAGCAGCCGTACCAAAACTAGAGCCACTGGCGCTAGATTATTTGACTCAAGTCAATGCGCGCGCCTTTACTGAGAACACCGCACTTATCACAGGCATTGTGAATTATAATTGGGAAACCGATGAGGCCTGGAACAATTTGATAGTGCTGGGCAAAAGAACACCCAATTCTAAAACGCCAGATTATCAGTACTTCCACAACAATCGTTTCGCTAAACACCATTTGTTACCCATTGGTGAATTCGTGCCTTTTGAAGATTGGTTGCGCCCCTTAGCGCCTTTGTTTGATTTACCCATGTCTTCTTTTGCCAGAGGTGATTTTCAGCAAGCTAATCTTGTTGCTAACGGTATTCACTTAGCACCAGCAATCTGCTTTGAAATTGCCTTTCCAAGGCAAGTTGCCGCGAATATCTACAAAACTACTGACATGATTATTACGGTAAGTAACGATGCGTGGTTTGGCCATTCTCACGGCCCAGCGCAGCATTTAGACATTGCTCGAATGCGTGCGGTAGAATTTGGCCGCCCAGTGGTGCGAGCTACCAATAATGGCGTTACTGCCTTTATTGACCACAAAGGCAATATAACTGCACGGTTACCTCAATTTGAAGCGGCAAGTTTAACTGCCCCTGTGTTGGCAACCTCTGGTTTCACGCCCTATTACCTGATTCAAGATATAGGCGTATGGGTGCTGGTACTGGTGTTTTTCGGCATTGCGATTTGGTTGAGAAAGCGCGCTAAAGCTTATTAAAAACGTGGCGCCTTAGTCGCAAAATTTTTATTTAGTCGACGAGTTAGGTTTAATGAACTAACTAAAATGTAAACATAAAAAAACGGCGCATTATGCGCCGTTTTTGTTCGTGTCACTATCGAATTTCCATAGTCAAAAACTAATACAGCTTGAGCTAGGTAAACAGCCTTGAGCTAGGTAAATAGCCTTGAGCTAATTTTAATAGCCTTAAGCTAGCTTAAACGCACTTAACTAATTGGCGGCTTGAATAGCAGTTAACGCAATAGTAAACACAATATCATCTACTAACGCTCCACGGCTTAAGTCATTGACAGGCTTGCGCATGCCTTGCAGCATTGGCCCAATACACACCAAATCAAAACTACGCTGAACCGCTTTGTAAGTGGTATTTCCGGTGTTTAAATCTGGGAACACAAATACATTAGCTTTACCCGCAACACGGCTGTTTGGCGCTTTACTGCGCCCTACACTTTCAATGGCAGCGGCATCGTATTGAAGCGGCCCATCAATGAGTAAGTCCGGGCGAAGTTTTTGTGCAATTTCGGTAGCCTCACGCACTTTTTCAACATCGCTTCCAGCACCCGATGTACCAGTAGAGTAACTGATCATAGCGACTCTTGGCTCGATACCAAACATCTGCGCCGACGTAGCAGACTGAATCGCAATATCTGCCAGCTGTTGGGCATTAGGGTCTGGATTAATGGCACAGTCACCATAAACCAAGACTTGGTCTGGCAATAACATGAAAAATACCGACGAAACTAACGATGCATTTTCTGCTGTTTTAATTAACTGCAATGCGGGGCGAATGGTATTTGCTGTAGTGTGAACGGCGCCAGATACCAAGCCATCAACATCACCTTGCTGCAACATCATAGTACCTAGGGTAACGTTGTCTTGTAGCAACTCACGAGCAACCACATCGGTAACCCCCTTGTGACCGCGAAGCTTCACTAACCCTGCCACATAATCTTCTTGTATGGCAGCAGGTGAAACAATTTCAACCCCATCGCCCAGCACCACGCCTTGTTGCTGTGCCACACGTTGAATTTCATTTTCATCACCAATCAGCACAGGCCGCGCTAACCCTCGTTTAGCACAAATGGCAGCTGCGGCTACAGTGCGCGGTTCATTACCTTCAGGTAATACCACGCGCTTGTTAACTTGGCGCGCACGATTGGTTAGATAATAGCGAAATGCAGACGGAGAAAGTTTCTTTTGACGCGATACTTTTTCAGTAAGCGAAGAGACCCATTTAGCATCTAAACTTTCAGCCGCATGTACCATCACTTTTTCTATACGCTGACTATCATCTACCGGCACTTCTTGATTAAACGCATGAAGGTTCTGTGCGGTTTGCCACGTATTCGTATTGACCAACATAACAGGCAAGCCGGTTTCTAATGCTTGGTTACAAAGCTGCTTTATATTTTCATCTGGCTGGTAGCCGCCAGTTAATAATAATGCGCCTAACTTGGTGCCATTTAACGCTGCTAAGCAACACGAAACAAACACATCACCTCTGTCACCAGACATTACTTGCAGTGCGCCAGGCTTTAAGGTGTGTGTCATGTTATGAATTTCACGGGCCGCAAACGTAACGCTGCTTAATCGACGTGAAGCAATATTGCCTTCATTTATTAATGTGGCATTTAAGTGCTTAGCAATATCGATAGCACGAGGAGACATTAGCTCCGCATTCCAATCAATATTCCCAAGCAGGTTCAAGCCCTTTGCAAATATAGGCAGTTCACGCAACGCTTTGCTGCGTGTTTCATCGTGCTCTGGCGCTTCAAGCACACTTAAATCGGTACGTAGTTGACCGTGTTCATCATAAGGCGCGTTAACTTTGTTAAATATGCACCCTATTACCTTTTTACTTTTGTGGCCGCCGTAAGCGTCTACCACAATTTCAAGGCGATGATTAATATCAACAGGATCATCATTTCCTGGCACACAAACAAACACAATGTCGGCATCTAACGCCCGACTAATTTCAAGATTTAAGCGCTCTGCATAGGGATGGTGGCGGGTTGTCACCAGACCTTCGATAACTGCCACTGCATCAGGTTCTTGATGCGCTTCAAAGCGCTCTATAATCTCTTCAAGTAATTCATCAGTATTATCGCTACTGATCATTTGCTCTACTACGTTCAAATCGAATGGCGCTATGGGTTTAACGCTACAGTGGTGACTAATAATAGCGGTTGAGCGCTCTTCACCGGTATCGCCCCTACGAGGCTGTGCTACAGGTTTAAAAAAATTCAGTTTAATGGCTTGTTCTTCTAATGCTCGAACTAGCCCAATGCTGACAGTAGTTAACCCTACGCTAGTGCCAACAGGGATCAGCATAATACGGCGTGACATAGATGCTCCTAAAGCAAAAACAATCTGAGCGAAGACATTTTTCGCGAAAATTTATCCAAAAAAGCTAAGCGAATTTCGCAGCTTCAGCGGCGATAACCCACTCTTCATTTGTGGGTACGATTAAAACAGGTTTGGTGGATGAGGAAGACGCAATGTTTCCTTTCGCACCAAAGCGCATAGCTTGGTTGTTTTGCTCATCAATGGTAAACCCAAGATGGGAAAAATACCCCATGGTAGTTGCACGAATATACGATGAATTTTCACCAATACCACCGGTAAACACCACGGCATCTAATGACGGCACCGCTATCATGTAGCTAGATATATATTTAGCTAAGCGATAACAGAACATTTCAAGGGCTAACAGTGCGCCTTCGTGCCCCGCTTCTGCCGCTTCTTCTAGCGTACGACAATCGTTGCTTAACCCGGAAATACCCGCAAGGCCAGATTCTTTGTTAATCAGTGAATTAATTTCAGCCGCTGACTTGCCTAGTTTTTCTTGCAAAGTGCCTGGCAAGCTGGGGTCGATATCGCCGCAACGCGTTCCCATCATTAACCCTTCAAGGGGCGTAAACCCCATGCTGGTATCTACCGCTACACCTTTTTCAATAGCGGTAACACTACAACCATTGCCTAAGTGAGCACTAATAATACTGGTTTGTTCAACAGGCTTATTAAGCAATTGTGCAGTGCTATCTAAAATAAACTTGTGGCTAGTGCCATGGAAACCATATTTACGCACGCCGTGCTGCTCGTACAAGGCCTTGGGTAGTGCATACATATAGGCACGTTTTGGCATTTGTTGGAAAAAAGAAGTATCGAACACGATGACATGCGGTAAATCTGGATAGGCGGCTTGGGCAGTGGTAATTCCTTTCAGGTTAGCTAAGTTATGCAGCGGTGCCATGCTCGCATATTCTTCTACCGAGGCTAATACGCTATCGTCGACTAACGCTGCTTCTTTGAAGCGTTCACCACCGTGAACAACTCGATGTCCCAAGGCTATTGGCTCAACACCTGTACTGGCAATTATGTTTTGAATTGCTGCTAAAGCTTCTGCATGAGAGGCGTTAGCAGGTAGGGTTTGCTGTTCTTTTTGACCGTTTAATTTAAACGATATGCTTGCGTCATCATTACCTAAGCTTTCTGCAATGCCACTTAGACCGGCCTCACCAGTGTCAGCATCGATAATAGCGAATTTAACTGACGAACTGCCGCAATTTAATACAATAACTTCTTTTTTCATTCGATTTCTTGAGTTTGATTAATTAACAAAAAGAACGCTAAGTGTAGCATTTATGTACATAAATGCTTACTTAATACTCTTTCAAGTAGATTGTTATAGTACTATCCCACAAAACCCAAATACAATTAATTATCATTTAGTTCAGTGCTTATTTTACTCGCCCCTTTTTGTTTGCATATAAATGCTTGAGTTTGATTTGATAGAGCGCTGCATATAAGAGGCAAATTAAGGTGACAAAAGTAAATATCGAAACCTAAAATAATAGACTTGAATAATAAAAATTCGGTCGCACCTTAATATTTCCGGTAACGACAACGGTGACATGTTAGAAGCCGGAAAAAATTAAGGTGTTTTACGTTTCAAAATAAAATTTAAAATTTTTTGAAAAAAAGCCCTTGAAAAGATTTTGAGCCACCCTATATCTATTATGTCGACGCTGAAAGCTCAGGTTGACAACACCGCCGCCGAATAGTCGGGGCGAATTATTTTTAACATATTGCTAAATTAATAGGATATGACTATGCGTACTATCGATCTATCTCCACTTTACCGTTCATTCATTGGTTCTGACCACTTAGCTTCACTTGTTGATGCTGCATCTCGTGCTGAAAAACAAAGTACTTACCCCCCTTACAATATTGAATTG
The DNA here is from genome assembly GCF_963976965.1 of uncultured Alteromonas sp. Taxonomy (NCBI): domain Bacteria; kingdom Pseudomonadati; phylum Pseudomonadota; class Gammaproteobacteria; order Alteromonadales; family Alteromonadaceae; genus Alteromonas; species uncultured Alteromonas sp. Next base: position 71,111 of record NZ_CAXBMP010000021.1, on the reverse strand, counting down.
CTTGGCGATGATAAATATCGCGTGACTATGGCAATAGCGGGTTTCAGTAAAGATGACGTATCCATAGAAGTTCAAGAAAACACCCTAGTAATAACGGGTACACGCAAGCCGGAAGAAAAAGAAACCGCTGAGCGTAAGTTTCTTCACAAAGGGATATCTGAGCGGAATTTCGAAAGAAAATTTCAGCTTGGCGACCATGTGAAGGTGTTAGCTGCTGATATGGAAAATGGGTTATTACACATCGATATGGAGCGTGTCATACCCGAAGCTAAAAAACCTCGTCAAATTGAGATTGGTTCTCGATTAATAGAGAGTTAAACAAAGTTTTTAAAAATCGTTTCCCTGGTTTTGGACGGCGCTGAGAAGCGCCGTTTTTTCGTTTACACATAATGTGTTTAAACAGGTAATCGGTAAGATTTATTCGGTAAGATTTATTGTGTAGTTTGCTTTACCGCCTTCAGCAGACTCGAATGTTCCTGAAATAGTGCAATTAGAGAGTTCACCCGTAGCGCTGCCATCAATCGATGAAAAGTTGCTACTGGCAATGCCATTTACAAATTTTCCATCGTGCTTAAATGAAACTGTGCCACGACGTCCGTCTATAACTCCTACAAAACTCTCGAATCCAACGAATAGCGCCAACATTGATGTCTGATATGACATGAGAAATTCAACGTCGCTTTGCCCCGCCATGCTGCCTTCATAAGCTTGCGTTATGCTAGCATGGGTTTGCTTAACACCTTCTCGTTTTTCACTTAGTATATTTTCATCCCACCCCGTAATGGAAAATTGCCCATTGCAGTCCATTGTTTGCTCCAAAGAAAAAGTGTGGTCACACAATACAAGTGAGTGCGATACCGTTCAACATAAAATTGTTACACTCTGTTACAGTCAATAGTCAGACTGTTAACTAAATAAATCCTTTTAAACGGGCAAGTCCGTAAGCATTGCAGGTAGAAGCATCTTTAATCGTGCCTTCAGTTATCATAGATTCCAATTCTTTAATATGCACAGGTACAATTTTTAAATCCTCTTCCTCTACATCTAACTTTTGCTCGCCCTGCGTTAGCCCTTTCGCAACGAATATATGATAACCCTGATTACAAAAGCCATAAGCAAGATATTGAAAACCAACATAATGCATTTCTGTGGCTGTAAACCCCGTTTCTTCTTTCAATTCGCCGGCAGCTAACACTTTCGGATCGGCATCTGGGTTATCTTCCCAAGCACCTTGCGGAAACTCTAGCAATCGCTGCTGTACCGTGTATCGGTATTGCTCGACCAGATAGACAATATCACCGTCGATGGGAAGAATAATCGCAAAGTCTGGTTTTTCAACAACACCATAAAGTCCTTCGTTCCCACTAGCACGACGAATTTTATCTTCACGTACTTTAAGCCACTTATTTTCATAAACCACTTTCGACGAGAGCGTTTCAATATCCTTATCCGACATAACAGCGCCTTTCAGTAAGCCTTAAAAAGTTAGTGTACAAGTGCATATAGCAAGGAGCAACTCCGTCCACCCACGAATCAACTATATGTTGGACAGTCACTCAAAATAGACTTAAGAGATGAGGTGTTCAGATGGCAGAACGAGTACAAACAGATAGTTAGCGGATAGTAGCAGATAGGACAGTCACACAAATAGCAGATAGGACAGTCACACAAACATGCGTGATTTTAAGCTGACTAAGCCGCTTTAACGAAGCAAATAAAGTAGTGAGTGAGGCTGGAAGACGAGATGCAAAAAATTGTAGCAAAAAATTGGACACACACTCATATGTATCAAAATTTAAGTGTGTGTCCAATAAACGTTTTCTATAAATACATTCGATATCTAAATAAAGTAAATGGTACCAAAGCCTAGCTTTTAGCTTTTATTCTCGTCTTCTTTATCGGCATTATTACGCAAGAAGCCGGCTGCATCTTCTTCCTGCTCAAGGGTAATTTTGCTTTGAGGCGCGTCATTGTGGCTTCGGGTTTGCTGATTTACCTGATGAATGGTTCCAGCGTTCGCTAAGTCGGCCTCGTTGGTAATAGATGCGATGGTTTCACGCCCGCGCAGGAATGCCTTTATTTCAGTGACAATCTCGCCAAGCTCGGCATCGTTCTTATTCATTCCCATAATGAACCGTGGCGACTCTAAATTGTTCATACCGCTTGTAGCAAAAATAGAGGTGTTGATTCTACTGGTTATAATCCAAGGAGTAATACTGCTACGCACCACAACGTTTTCGGAACGAGTAGAATCGTGAATGGCCATGCCTGTAGATACACGAGACTCTGTATAGGTACCTTCCGTTTTCATAAACATAAGTAACGATGAGAATGTCATTTCGCCCCAAAACATGTGGGACGCTTTATTCATCACATTGGCAGCACCACGAACCGTTAACCAGGCAAAGATTAACCATATGAGGTTGTTACCCATGGTAATTGCGGTATTAACTTGCGCGTCGGTATTTACACCTTGGCGAATAACTAAATCGAGAACCTCAGCTAGCTGTAAACCACCCACATAAAATAAAATGGCGGCAGCCACCAAGGCGACTTGCGCTACGGCAGTTAGGGCCATTTTCTTTTTCTCTGGCAAGGTAACACCGTCAGTTAATGTAGGCTGAGTTTCTATCAATAACTCCCCCTCAAAACTGCCTTTACCTTCTGCTTGCTCTTTTAATCTAGGATCGAAATCGGCATAGATGCGATTCGGTACTTCGCGGTATCTTCGGTTGGCAAGCACGATATTTTCAATATTAATGAAGATTTCATTCGGGTGAACCGACTCTTGCATATTAGCGCGAAACTCACTGACTTCAGTTTTAGGGGTAACCTGCCCCATTCGTTTGTAAAGTAACGGCATGATTAACGCCATCACAGCAATTACGCAAACTAGTAACAAGGCTAAGTTTGCCCAAGCGCTAAATAGTGGGAACGTATTTGCCCATGCTTGTACTTTATCGATATCGCGACCTACTAACTCATCTAGGAATACACCCGCGCCTAACGGCACGACTATCGCCAAGCCAATAATCACTCCTAGCGATAAACTGCTCGCTTTCGCAAGTTGAGAGTTGCCTTCATTGTGAATGCCTTTTGCCGTAGAGCCCCAATTCGCGATTAAGTAAACAAGAAGCAATATTGAGAGTAAAGGCATTACTAATACTTTAGCGACTTCACCCGCTAATCCGTTACTTACTAAAAAGTAGACAATAGCGAATGCAAGTAGCGCCACAAGGAAGGTTACCGCCATGGCAATAATTTCTTGAGATAAATGGCGCAAAGGAAAAGGTAGGAAAGTAAGTTTCGGCAACACGCTATGCACTAGTCGGGCTAGCCAACCTCGAGGCTCTTCAAACGTGGTGTTACGACGCCCCATTAACATAGCGTGTAAACTTTCTTTCGAATACAGCAGGGATTTTTTCTCTGCTTGCGCTGCATCCTGTTCGGAAACCGAGTGGTTATACGCAAGAGAGGTAGGCACAGTACGTCCTACAAAAAAGCGCATGAGCTGCAAAATACCCACTGCGCAATGTTTAATACCAGACACGATCAGGACAAAAGCTACGCCTAGTAGCGTGTAACCTCGCACTTTGTTCTCGGCAAACAAATCGGGCACGCCCGCTACTGCATAAATGGCTAAAGCGAGTACCAAACCACCGCCCACTGCGCGGAAAAGCCCCTCTTTTTTGAAAGGGTTGGCTATGCCTAACGTCTGTGAACCAAAATCATATGCCATTGAAAAAATCCCTGTTAAATAAAAAGCTTATGCAGAATAAACTTTGCCTAGGGGTTAGGCAATGAAAAGTCTCAGTAAGATTGTAAAGGGTTGGCAGTTAGGCGTGAGCCAGCAACTTAAAATAGACACTCAATATAAGAAAAGCAAAATAAGTGTGTGTCCAATTACTAACGGAGCTTCTCTATTTGAAGCCCATTTTCAGGTGGTAGCTGTCTTTTATCCTTTTTCATCGAGATAAGCTTCAAAAGTTAATCTTTATCCACTTTAAATCCATCTATTGTGCGCTGAAGAAGCAGGTTGTTTTCTTTCATGTCGCCCGATAATTTGGATAAATGTTTAGCTATATTTACTTCATGCCGCGCAGCCTCTTCAACATTCACCACATCTTGAGCTATGACTAAGGTGGTGGCAGACTGTTGTTCTGCCGAAGAAGACATGGTGTGAGCCATGCCTTCTACATTAGTGGCTGCTTCTTTCACTTTTTCTGCGGTGGTTCTTCCTTCGATTGTCACTTCCATTGAATTGGTAATCGAGGCCACATTTTTATTAATATCTGTCACCACGACCACACTGGCATCTTTTAAGTTAGACAGTAAGCTAGATATTTTGTCAGAAGAAGCGCGACTACTTTGCGCCAGCTTTCTTACTTCATCAGCAACAACAGCAAAACCTCTGCCATGCTCACCTGCGCGAGCTGCTTCAATAGCGGCATTTAACGCCAATAAATTGGTTTGATCCGAAAGCGAGTTAATGGTGTCCAAAATAGAGCCAATTTCTGTTACTTGCTGTTCCATGTCGGCAGCATTTTGTTGCACCCCTTTAATATCATCAGCGAGTACTTCCATACTATGACGAATGTTGTCGTTCGCCAGTAGTGACGCCTCAGCAAGGCCATCTAACTGCTTACTCGCACGTAACGTATCTACACCAGCCTTGGCAATTTCTCTGCTCGTCGCAGCAACTTGTTCAATTGCTGACGCGATATTGGCGGTAAGTTGCTGAGTTTTCCCCGCATCATCCAACATTTCACCACTGGAATCTTCTAACTGACGGGAAAGCCTGGAACTTGTGAGAATAGATTGTCCTAACCCACGCACGAGATCCCGCAATGCTAAAATGGTGGTATTAACTGAACGAGATATATCACCTAGTTCGTTCTTAGTGCTCATTGATAAATCAATAGTGAGGTCACCCTCTTTCGCAATTTTATCTAGGTTCGCCACCAATTTATTTAACTGTTGCGTAATGATACCGAGCAATGTGCGATATATGACAACAATAAATAACGTTAGCAACGCAATAACGACGAATGTAACCACTAAGTTTGTATTCGCGCTACTCGCTTTTGTATTAACAATACTAACCACGTAATCAAACCGCTCACTTAACAACGCAGCAATTCCGCCTATTTGCTCTGAAGCTAATGAAAACCATTCTGAATTGGTGGGTAGTGAAGAGAATGCCGGGTTATCAGAAGTGATTTCACGCACAATTTGGTTAACTTGATTGCTAGTGACGCTTTTCATTAACGCCTGAAACCCAATTAATGCATCGCCGTCTAAATTCAGCTTAAGCTTTTCTTCTATGTACTTGGTTTCGTTGGTATACGCTAAAACTTGCTGCCTAACGGGATCTAAAATTGCGCTTGCCGCTAAAACAGCATTCACTTTACCTCTACGCTGCCCCATTTTTTCTTTAGCTTGTGCAAATAGCAAGGCTTGTGACAATACCTGTTTAGCCTCGGGAGCGTTAACCAGCATGGTCAACGCATTAGTGGTATTTAACGCACGTTTATTAAGGTTGCTGTAGAAGGAAAAAGCATTTTTCCCATTTAAATCGTCTACCTCTTTTCTTATTTCACTTTTGTTTTTCACTAAAGAAAAAACAGGAGACAGAATTTTTTCAACTGACGATGCCTCTTTCCAGTCTTCAGCCACTATGCTAGTTATCTTGTCCATGGCCGCATCGGCTTTCTTTCTTTGGTTTAGTACTTTGCTTCTGGAGGTATCACTTGGATTACCTAAAAAACCTGCCGTTAGCCCCCTTTCGACCGCATGATGATGAGCCACGCGCTCTACGGCTGCTATCAATGTCACCAACTTAATGTCCCTTTCGGCGGAAGATAATACCTCTCTAGAGGTACTTATATCTTTATAAGCCAGAAACATGATTGATATAAACAAGCATGCCGTACCTAAAATAGTAAGCTGCAATACCGAGAGTTTTTTCAACATCATAACGAATGACAGCCTCTATTAGATAGATAAGGTGGTTTACGATTAAATAAGCGTTGTGTCAGCAACAAAAAAGTTTAAGTAAGCTTTTGCCAAAAAATGTATGCGCTATTAAAACGTAGGCTATTATCTGTGATTTTGGTATCTATCAATTAGTGTAAAGTGCTGGGAATTGCAGGGTATGCTAGCTCAATCCTAAAAAAGAAAGGTTGAGAATTAAAGAATGGTGGGATGGTAATGGGTGAAATAGAGGGGCTTTGCGCTGATTGAAACCAGTGGCCAGAGCCACTGGTTTACGGTGTATCAGATATATTGAACTTCAATAATCTCTACTTCGACACTGCCTGCTGGTGTTTGAATAGTGACCATATCATCAAGCTCTTTACCAATAAGGCCGCGAGCAATAGGTGAATTTACCGAAATACGGTTTTTCTTAATATCCGCTTCATCGTCGCCCACGATTCGATATGTGGTTTCTTCGTCGGTATCAACATTCAAAATGGTAACGGTAGTGCCGAAAATAACCTTACCTTTGTTTTCCATTTTAGTGACATCGATAATTTGTGCGTTCGACAATTTACCTTCAATATCTTGAATACGGCCTTCGCAGAAACTTTGCTGTTCACGGGCGGCGTGATATTCAGCATTTTCTTTTAAGTCGCCGTGCTCGCGAGCTTCAGCAATAGACTGAATAATACGCGGGCGAGTTTTTGTTTTAAGTTCGTTTAGTTCGTCGCGCAGAAGCTGTGCGCCGTGCGCGGTCATTGGATACTGACTCATGAATACAGTCTCGACTAGCTAGTTGATTTTAAACAGAAAAAAGTGCGCCTTCCGGCGCACTTTTGATTGGTTCACATAAGTGTCATATACACAGGATACCGCGTATCCCATGTAATGTCATCAGTGTTAGAGTCTTGCGTGAAGCTCTTGGACTGAAGCCACCTTGTCACGATCGTCTGCGGACTTCGCACGAATAGTAGCAAAAGCAGCATTCATTGTGGTGGTGTAAGTCACCTTATTCAGCAACGCTTCTCGGCGAATATAAACCGAGTCGGTAATCGCTTGGCGACCTTCCGTAGTATTGATGATATAGGCGTACTCTCCATTTTTGATGGAGTCCACAATGTTAGGGCGACCTTCAGACAGCTTATTCACTACAGAACAGGCAATACCTGCATCATAAAGTGTGGTTGCTGTGCCTCGCGTCGCTTCAATGCTAAATCCAGCGCCGTTCAATGCTTTGGCTAATTCGATAATTTTGTTCTTATCGTTATTACGCACAGAAATTAACGCTTTACCTGATTTAGGTAATGGCGCCCCTGCACCTAAGTTAGCTTTAGCATATGCTTCTTCGAAAGTATCACCCACACCCATCACTTCGCCGGTAGAGCGCATTTCTGGGCCTAATAGTGGATCAACACCTTGGAATTTAGCAAACGGTAATACCACTTCTTTCACAGAGTAAAACGGAGGAATAATTTCTGTCGTAACACCCTGCTCTGCCAAGCTAACACCCGCCATTGCGCGTGCGGCAACTTTAGCAAGTGGAACACCTGTAGCTTTCGATACAAATGGTACTGTACGTGCTGCACGCGGGTTAACCTCAATTAAATACACTTCGCCATCTTTTACCGCAAATTGTGTATTCATTAGGCCAACAACACCAAGTTCAAGCGCCATGGCTTTCACTTGTTCGCGCATAACATCTTGAATCTCTTTACTTAAGGAGTGAGGTGGCAATGAACAGGCTGAGTCACCAGAGTGAACACCCGCTTGCTCAATATGCTCCATGATTCCGCCAATAACGACTTCTTTACCGTCGCAGATTGCATCGATATCGACTTCAATAGCGTCATCTAAGAAACGGTCTAGCAGTACAGGAGAATCATTAGAAACCTTCACCGCTTCCGTTAGGTAGCGTTTTAAGTCTTTAAGGTCGTAAACAATTTCCATTGCGCGGCCACCTAGTACGTACGAAGGACGTACTACAAGCGGAAAGCCAATACCGTCAGCCATTGCAAGGGCTTGCTCGATGTTAGTTACCGTAGCATTTGCTGGCTGTTTAAGGCCTAGCTTATTCACCATTTGCTGGAAGCGTTCACGATCTTCTGCTCTATCGATAGCTTCAGGCGACGTGCCAATAATAGGTACGCCAGCAGCTTCAAGGGCACGTGCTAACTTAAGCGGCGTTTGGCCACCGTATTGCACTATTACGCCTTTTGGCTTTTCTTTAGCCACAATCTCAAGTACGTCTTCTAGCGTTACCGGTTCGAAGTACAAGCGATCAGATGTGTCATAGTCGGTAGAAACCGTTTCAGGGTTACAGTTAACCATAATGGTTTCGTAACCGTCTTCACGCATTGAAAGCGCCGCGTGAACACAACAATAATCAAACTCGATACCTTGACCAATACGGTTTGGACCACCACCTAACACCATAATCTTATCGTTGTCAGTGGGGTCAGCTTCACACTCTTCATCGTAGGTTGAATACATGTAAGCCGTGCTGGTAGAAAATTCTGCCGCACAGGTATCAACACGCTTATAAACTGGCGTTACACCAAAGCCGCGACGAGTTTCACGAATGTCACCTTCACCTACTTTCGTAAGCTCGGCTAAGCGAGAGTCAGAGAAACCTTTGCGCTTAAGTTTACGCATAAGGTCTTCATCAATGCCGTGTAATCCACATTCAGCTACTTGAGCTTCAAGCTGAATAAGTTCTTCAAGCTGAACGAGGTACCAACGGTCAACGTTAGTGAGCGTAAATACTTCATCAACGGTCATGCCCATGCGGAACGCATCGCCAATGTACCAAATACGCTCAGCACCAGGCTCACGTAGTTCGTAAATCACTTTGTTGCGTGCTTCTGGGTCTTCTAAATCGACCATTGAGTTCAAGCCGTTCGCGCCAACTTCAAGGCCGCGAAGTGCTTTTTGTAGTGACTCTTGTTGGTTACGACCAATCGCCATCACTTCGCCCACTGATTTCATTTGCGTGGTTAAGCGATCGTTCGCGCCAGCAAATTTTTCAAAGTTAAAGCGAGGAATTTTTGTGACTACGTAATCGATTGAAGGCTCAAAAGATGCTGGTGTTAAACCACCGGTAATATCGTTAGCAAGCTCATCAAGGGTGTAACCAATGGCTAACTTGGCAGCCACTTTAGCAATTGGGAAACCTGTCGCTTTTGATGCTAATGCAGATGAACGCGATACCCGCGGGTTCATCTCGATGATCACCATACGGCCTGTGTTTGGATCTACACCGAACTGTACGTTAGAGCCACCGGTTTCAACACCGATTTCACGTAATACTGCCATGGCGGCATTACGCATTAGCTGGAATTCTTTGTCAGTAAGGGTTTGCGCTGGCGCGACTGTGATTGAGTCACCAGTATGTACACCCATGGCATCGAAGTTTTCAATAGTACACACGATGATACAGTTATCTGCACGGTCGCGAACTACTTCCATTTCGTATTCTTTCCAACCAATTAACGACTCATCAATAAGGAGTTCTTTGGTAGGCGAAAGGTCGAGACCCCGGCCACAAATTTCGTTAAATTCGTCAATATTGTATGCAATACCGCCGCCGCTTCCACCCATGGTGAATGACGGACGAATAATACATGGAAAGCCAATACGCGTTAGTACGTCGTGGGCTTGATCCATGCTTTGTGCAATTTCGGCGCGTGGGCATTCAAGACCAATGTTTTTCATTGCCTTGTCGAAGCGCTCACGGTTTTCAGCTTTATCGATAGCATCAGCCGTTGCACCGATAAGTTCAACATTGAACTCTTTCAATACACCGTGATGATCTAAATCTAGCGCGCAGTTAAGCGCAGTTTGTCCGCCCATTGTGGGCAAGATGGCATCTGGACGCTCTTTTTCGATAATTTTGCGTACCACTTCCCAGTGAATTGGCTCGATGTATGTTGCATCGGCCATTTCAGGATCGGTCATGATAGTAGCGGGGTTCGAGTTAACCAGAATAACGCGATAACCTTCTTCGCGTAGCGCTTTACATGCTTGAGCGCCTGAATAGTCAAACTCGCAGGCCTGGCCAATAACAATAGGGCCAGCACCTATGATGAGAATACTTTTTATGTCGGTACGTTTTGGCATAGCGGGCTCGTTCCTACTGCTTGTGTTGTTCGATTAATTCAATGAAGTGGTCGAATAGCGGCGCAGCTTCGTGCGGTCCAGGGCTTGCTTCTGGGTGCCCTTGGAAACTAAACGCTGGCTTATCGGTACGATGAATACCTTGTAACGACTTATCGAACAACGAAACATGCGTTACTTCTAAATTAGAAGGTAGGCTTGATTCATCTACAGCGAAGCCATGGTTCTGACTGGTGATCATCACCACATTGCGTTTTAAGTCTTTCACTGGATGGTTAGCACCATGGTGACCAAACTTCATTTTCACCGTAGTAGCACCACTGGCAAGCGCAAGTAGTTGATGACCTAAACAGATACCAAACACTGGCAAACCTGTTTCAACGATAGTTTTAATCGCTGTAATGGCATAATCACACGGCTCAGGGTCACCAGGGCCGTTAGACAAGAACACACCATCAGGTTGCATAGCTAACACTTCTTCAGCAGGTGTTTGCGCGGGTACCAAGGTAACGCGACAACCACGGTCTGCAAGCAAACGTAAAATGTTGCTCTTAACCCCGTAATCGTAAGCGACTACATGATATTTACTATCGGCTGGAGTGATATACCCTTCGCCCAATTTCCAGCTGCCTTCAGTCCACGTCTTTGGCTCAGTAATGCTTACTACTTTTGCCAAATCCATGCCTTTCAAGCCAGGATAATCTTTTGCTTGTGCTAACGCGCTCGCTTCATCTAACTCATCAGTACAAACGATGCAGCCGTTTTGCGCGCCTTTATCACGTAGAATACGTGTTAAACGACGAGTATCGATATCGGCTATACCTACAACGCCTTTGGCTTTGAGGTACTCTGATAACGTTTGTTGTTGACGGAAATTACTAGCAACAAGAGGTAAGTCACGAATAATAAGACCTTTAGACCAGATTTTATCTGCTTCAACGTCTTCTTCGTTAATACCGGTATTGCCAATATGTGGATAAGTAAGGGTAATGATTTGTTCAGCGTAGGATGGGTCAGTGATGATTTCTTGATAGCCTGTCATTGAAGTATTAAAAACAACTTCACCAACGGCAGTGCCTTGCGCACCTATCGCCGTTCCTTTAAAGACAGAACCATCCTCTAACACCAAAAGGGCAGAATTAGCCAAGTCAACCTCCAGATTAAGGATAACTATGTGTTTGAACAGAATTTCTGTCCAAACCCCACAAAAAATGAGAGTACTGATTTAACAGCGCTCATTTTACGATCTTTGCAGCTAATAAAACCGTGTTCTACAGCCAGTTTTATAGCTTTAGAATACGAAATTCGGGCAAATTCCGGCGAGTATACATGACTGACTAAAAATGTCTAATTTAAATATTAAAAATCATTAAAATAACCACTTAAACTCATTTGTCTTGTATAACCGCCAAAACCACTACTTATTAGTGCAAAGTAATGCGACTAAAGCCGCTGTTAAAATGAAAACTATCTTCACGGTCTTTAGTTATTATTTCAGGTCTAGCACATCGACCATTGAATATAATCCTGCTGGCTTGCCGTGAAGCCATTGGGCCGCATGCACCGCGCCTTTAGCAAACGTTAAGCGACTTGATGCTTTATGGGTTATTTCCAAACGCTCACCAATATCGGCAAACAATGCGGTGTGCTCACCGACAATATCGCCTGCGCGAACGGTAGCAAACCCAATAGTGCCCTGGTCTCGCTCAGGCTCTTTGCCTTCACGACCATAAACCGCACAAGTTTTAAGGTCGCGACCTAGCTCATCGGCAATGGCTTCCCCAATGGCCATGGCGGTGCCAGAAGGGGCATCTTGTTTGAACCTGTGGTGGGCTTCAGTAATTTCTATATCAGCCGTATTACCTAACGCCTTCGCAGCTTGTCGAACCAATGACAACATCAGGTTAACGCCCACACTATAGTTTGCTGCAAAAACGATGGGAATGGTTTTAGCCGCTTCATCTAACACAGCCAATTGGCTTTCACTTAACCCAGTAGTACCGATGACCACTGGCATTTTATTGGCCACACACCATGCAATGTTATTTTCAAAAACCACAGGTAAGGTAAAATCAATCATCACATCAGCATGTTGTTGAGTTAGCGAAGACATGCCTAAACAATCAATTGGCTTTTTACCAATGCCAGCCAACTCGCCCACGTTCATGCCAATCCAAGGAGAATCATCACGTACCGTAGCAACACTCAGTTCTGCATTTTCGTTTTGATCAAGTGCTTCAATAAGCACCCGACCCATGCGCCCATTGGCGCCAAATAAACCTACTTTCATTTACGTTATTCTTTTCCTTTAACAGTAAACGCATTTTGCCAAATGCAGTTACTATTGCAACGAGATAAGCTTAAATATTACTGATAATTGAAAAATTGCAGCATTAATACAAAAAAGGCGGGCAACCTATCGTTTTTAACGGTAAAAATAGCTAGCATGAAAGTAAGTGGGTTTACCCCAAGACCTAAACAAGGTTTACATTAATGGTTATTGAATTACTTCAAAACACATAGGTAGAATAATATGCGTAAACAGCTTATATGGGATCTTCCCACCCGGCTTTTTCACTGGCTTTTGGTTGCCAGTATTGCAGCACAATATGTTACCGCTGAGTGGATGGACGATGCGACCCAATGGCATTTCTATATTGGCTATTTTACTTTAGGGCTTTTGGTCTTTAGGTTAATTTGGGGAGTCATAGGTCCAACTTACGCCCGCTTTAGTCAATTTGTGAAAGGACCAAGTGCGGTAATAGGTTATTTACGTACATTGTTTGATAAAAACAGTGCCGCCGTGGCAGGCCACAATCCTCTTGGTGGCTGGTTTGTGGTGGTAATGCTTCTACTTTTATTAGTTCAAGCGGTAAGCGGACTGTTCATGACCGACGATATTTTTCTTGATGGCCCCTATCGCCATCTTGTCAGCGGCAGCACGTTAGACCTTATGAATACCTTGCACCATCTCGCCTTCGATATTTTACTATGGGTAATAGGCTTACATGTTGCTGCTATTGGGTTTTATGCCGTGTATAAAAAGCAAAAACTTGTACCCCCTATGTTTCATGGTCAAAAGGACACTGAAGACAAGCCTATTCCCTCGTCTCGTCTTTGGCTTGCACTTGCAGTTGCGCTAGTAACAGCGGCTGCGCTTTACTACGCGATAGAAATTGCCCCGCCCGCACCTGAAGTAGAAGAGTACTTTTAATTCCTTGTGCAAAAGAAACGATAAGGCTTAGCGTTCAACTAAGCCTTTGCTTTTCATTAAATCGGCAATCTCTGTCACACTGCCTGGATCGTCAATGGTAGAGGGTATATTAATGGGCTCATCTGCGGCGATTTGTCTTAGCAGCTTACGCAATATTTTCCCTGATCGTGTTTTTGGCAAGCGGTTCACAATCACGGCACGCTTAAAACTAGCCACCGGCCCTATGGTGTTTCGTACTTTAGCAATGAGCTCTCGCTCAAAAGCAGCCTCTTCTACTTTAACGCCATCTTTAAGTAACACTAAGCCTACTGGAATCTGCCCTTTTAGCGCGTCAGCCACTCCAATAACACTGCACTCGGCCACGGCATGGTGTGAAGCCAACACTTCTTCCATTTCTCCCGTTGATAACCGATGCCCCGCCACATTGATGACATCGTCGGTTCTACCCATAATGAACACAAAACCTTCTTCATCTATGTATCCGTTGTCACCGGTGCTGTAATAACCGTCGAATTCTTGTAAATATCCTTGAGTGAAACGCTTATGGTCTCGCCAAATAGTGGTTAAACACCCAGGAGGTAACGGTAAAGAAATGGCAATGGCTCCCTTTTCACCAGTAGCAACCGGCTCACCATTAGCGCCCAATACTCTCACATTAAAACCTGGGGTAGGAACGCTTGATGAACCTGGTTTAGTGCTAAGCGGCTCAATGCCAATAGGGTTTGAACAAATGGGCCAACCGGTTTCAGTTTGCCACCAATGATCAACCACCGGCTTACCGGTTTTTTCTACCGTCCAATGATATGTGGGCGGGTCTAATCGTTCACCGGCCATAAATATGGTTCGTAAACTACTTAGGTCATATCGCGCGATGCAATTAGCTTCAGGATCTTCTTTCCTAATTGCTCTAAATGCTGTTGGCGCTGCGAACAATACATTTATTTTATGCTGCTCTACCATGCGCCAGAATGCGCCAGCATCTGGTGTACCTACCGGCTTGCCTTCGAACATAACAGTAGTAGCGCCCTTTATTAGTGGCCCATAAACAATGTACGAGTGCCCTACTACCCAGCCCACATCTGATGCAGCCCAAAAAACATCGCCTTGATCTATGTCGTAAATGGCTTGCATAGAATAATTAAGTGCTACCGCATGACCACCATTGTCACGAACAACCCCTTTGGGCTTGCCCGTTGTGCCGGAGGTATACAAAATGTAAAGGGGATCGGTAGCATCTACGGGTGTGCATTCTACTGGTTCACTAGCTTGACATAATGCTTGCCAATCATGGTCAAAGTCATCTACCAGGTTCGCATTAAGCTGCTTGCGTTGATAAACAACACAACCTGCAGGTTTATGGTGAGCAAGGGCGATAGCATCATCAACCATGGGTTTGTAAGGCAATAGTTTTTTACCTTCTATACCGCACGATGCCGTAATAATAAGTGCAGGTTCAGCATCATCTATCCTAACCGCTAATTCACTGGCTGCGAAACCACCGAATACCACAGAGTGAATTGCCCCTATTCTTGCCACCGCTAACATTGCTACCGCAGCTTGAGGGATCATGGGCATGTAGATAATAACCGTATCGCCCTTTGTGACACCAAGGCTTGTGAGCGCGCCCGCTAGCGTAGCCACTTCATTAAGCAGGGTATTATAGGTCCAGGTTTCTTGCGTATTCGTAACCGGAGAATCGTAAATTAGCGCCGCGTTTTCGCCCCGCCCTGCATTAACATGGTGATCTAATGCCAAATAACTGGTATTGAGCTTTCCTCCTTTAAACCACTGAGGATAGCCGTTTGTGTTTTCGCTTAGTGCTTTTTTAGGGGGTGTAAACCAGTCGAGATGCAGTGCTTTATCTTGCCAAAATGCTTCTGGGTTATCAATTGACGCCTGATATTCTTGATGATAATTCATGACCGTTTCCGCAATAGAGTATTACTTTACCCTACTGCATAAACATGATTTTATCGTATAAGACTTCAGGCTTATGTTGATTAAACCTTTGTAATTACATCACTTATTTCTTTAACAATTATGCTATCAGCATAGTCAATTTGGTGTTGGTACATATAGAGACGGGGGTTTCATATAGTTGGCTTCAATTGATAATCACGCTATTTCCCGGGTAATTTTGCGCGCCAATCTCTCACATTAAGTGGCTTGTCTAAAAAATACCCTTGAAACACATGGCAACCACGCTTTATAGCGTCGTTAAATTGTGTGGTATTTTCTATTCCTTCTGCCACGGTTCTTAATTCAAAGATTTTTGCGATATCGAAAATACTATTCAGCAGCGGGCTCTGGGTCCCCATTTTATCTTCTTCATCGATAAAGTGCCTATCAAGCTTTACTTCTTTTATACACAGGTCGCGAAGGTAACTTAAATTCAAATTACCACTGCCAAAATGGTCTATGGAGAATGATACCCCTTTATCTGCTAGCTCTTTCATTGAATTACGCACCAAGGCAAAACTTCCAATGAGTACGGCTTCTCTAAGTTCAATGGTAAGGCTCCCCTTTGGAATATTCCAATGAGCAATCACTGCTAGCATTTTTTCGCTAAAGTCGGCTCTAGCCATATGTTTGGCACTAATATTAATTGAGAGCCGTGTTTTCAAACCACTTTTATCACATTCGTATAATAGCTTTCCACATTCATTCATCACCCATTGGCCAATTTCTACTATTGCATCAGTCTCTTCGGCAATAGGAATAAACTCAGCGGGGGGGATTAGGCCTAATTGGGGGTGCTGCCAGCGAACTAATGCCTCGGCGCACACCATATTGCCATCTCCCTCATATTGGGGTTGCAACTCAATGAAGAGTTCGTGATTACTGACTGCGGCACCAAGGGATTGGCGAATAAAATTGTATCGGTCATAACCCACACTAGAGGCACGATGAAAAATCACTGGTGTATTTACTTGGTCTGCGCTCAGTTGGTGATACCCTTGGGAAAGCATGTGCCTGACCTTCATCACGCTTGCCTCCATGCCCTTAAGCTGGCAAATGGTCACTACGGCATAAATTTTATGAGGACTATTGTGCAAGGTGATGTCACTACACACTTCATCGATAAGCTGCTGCTTAACTGCATCAATAGCGTAGAGAGCTTCTTTGTCTTCCTCGGTAATGATGTCTTCGTATAACAAATAAAAGTTGTTTTCTGCGCCTCTGTAAATAGAAAAAGGTTTAGAAAACGTTCGGGCTAGCCTAGAAGCAAGAATACGCATAACATAATCGGCGGTAGGCTGGCCAAACGCCTGCTTATACTGACTTATATTGTCGATAACTATTTGCGCGCAGTAAATATCTGCGTAGGTTACCCCCGCTTTTCGAATAACACACTTCAAGCCTTTTTCGAACAATTTAGCGTTTGGCAATTGGGTGATGTTGTCATAGTAAGCGGCTTGATAAACTTGGTCTGCTAATTGTTTTCGAACACTCATATCCCGAAATACCAATACTATCCGCTTTTGCATATCAAAATGAAAAGAAGATAATGAAATATCAACGGGTATCAGGCCGCCATTTTTATGGCTAACCAAATGATTTTCTGGGGAAGCTTTAGCGGTTTTCCTGCCTCCTTTCATAAACGTTTTCAGATATTCTTTGGTATTTTGTGATTCAACTTTGGGCACCAAAATAAAGATATCTTGCCCTATAAGTTCATCAGCATCGTAACCTAACACGTGCTCAACCGTATTGTTGGCTGTGATCACAGTGCCCTCTTCATCAATGGTCACAAGCGCATCAGAAATACTGTCTAAAATTGTAGAAAGGTATTCCGTGTAGTTATGTTGTGTATCGGATAAACGTTTATGTTCCGTTATATCCTGCACAGAGCCATAAATCCTATACACCTTATCTTGGTGCGAGCTAGTAACCTCTGACTGAGGTGTGCCCGTCATTTTCAACCAGCGCCGATAACCCTCTGCATTGATGTACTCTACCTCTAATGCAAAAGTGGACAGTGACTTTATTGCTGCTTTCATTGCTTTGGTAATTTTTTCGCGGCTCACTTGTGGGAAGTTGGCTAAAGCTCGCTCTACCGTGATATCTCTTCCCGGCGTAACACCAAACAATAAGTAGGTTTCTCGTGTCCACGAGACAAGGCCTGCATGTATATCTAATTCCCAGCCACCAACATGAGAGATGCGCCCAATTTCATTAAGCAACTGAATTTTTTCGGCGAGTTTGTCGGTAAAAGGATGTTGAATAAGTTTATATTGAAGACTGAGTTCTATTTGCTGACGGGCTATACTAGCGTAGTGCTTTTGATGACTCGTTAATTGATGACAACGCAACACAATCAGAACGGCCCCGATAATATTACCTTGAAAATCTTTTATTCCACCTACAATCACGTTTTGGCTGCTACAAATGGTTAGCGCCTCTGGCCATTCAAAATCACAGCCTGGTAATGTGGCACTCATTTCTGTCATCGATAACAGAAGCTGAGCATGTTTGGGCATGACCAGTGACTGTTTCTCAGAATCGGAATTATTGTCATCGCAGCACAGTATATCCACGTAAGTGGCAGTAGGAGATAACGAAACAAGCAAGACAGCGGTAGCTTCTGTATTTACCCTGGCTTCACTCAACCGCGAGGTAACCTCTGGCAAACTACTATCTTGTAAAGAGCCCAACAATCCGTCGTGAAGCTGCATTTTAGGTGAACTCCAATCCATCTTAAGATGGTTATAGTGCGATCATTTGTCGTTAATTATTTGCTTATCAACTTCACTGCTCAAGCAAAAATCATGATCATTATTTAGTCAACAATAGAGAATTTTTACTCTTTTTTCCAGCACATTTGCACTAAGAAGTGAGCAATCGTTTAGTATATAAAGAGGATTTATGAGCGAGCATGAATGATATGTATGTATGCAGCTAGAGGCATGGAGGTAAGGAGGTAAGGAGGTAAGGAGGTAAGGAGGTAAGGAAATAACAGCGCACGAACTACATGCGCTGCGAATGATTAAAATGGTTAGTCTTTTTTGTAGTCGTCGTGGCAAGATTTACAGCTTGCTCCCACTTTGCCAATCGCGTTGCGATAAGCACTTTCATCACCGGCTTTAACCGCAGCTTGTAAACCCATTGACGCTTCTTTCAAAGCAGCAATTTTAGATTCTACATCTGAGAAGTTTTCCCACATTGCGTCTTTCGCGCCTGTGTCTACATCAAACTTACGGGTATCAACAGATAAGTAATCACTCATCATATCTGCAAGTTGCTCTAATCGTACACCATTGGTCATCATTACCGACTCATCAAAAGGTAGTGCACCTTTCGCCATGCCGCCCAACGGCCCCATATTACTGCGTACCAATTGGAAAATAGCTTGGCGGTATTGTGTCGCCGCTTTTGCATGCTTTTCTGACGAGGCTTCTGAAGTTTCCGTTGCCGCTATAGCTCCACCCGCTAAACACGTTGCTAAAGCTGCGGTAGCTAATGTGGTCTTGATTGTCTTTCCTAGAATATTTTTCATAGTTATCGCCATGCCTGTTCGATTGTGTTGGTCTATTTTCTATCCTGACGAATACCCACCTTTTGCGCAAGGTTTTAACTTATAAATTTTGTATTTTTTCGATAGTTAGGCCAAAAAAAAACCCTCATAAGAGGGCTTTATTAATGTGATACGATTTAGTTAGTTAAATCGTCGAAAAACTTTTTCACACCGTCAAAGAAGCCTTGTGCTTTTGGACTGTGCTTACTTGATGCTTTACCCATCGATTCTTCTAATTCTTGCAGCAATTCTTTTTGACGTGATGACAAGCTAACCGGTGTTTCCACCACAACTTTACACATCAAATCGCCAACCGCGCCACTTCGAACCGACTTAACGCCTTTACCACGTAAACGGAACATACGTCCTGTTTGGGTTTCAGGGCTAATCTTAAGTTTTACTTTACCATCGAGCGTAGGTACTTCTAGCTCGCCACCAAGGGCTGCTGTGGTAAAACTTAATGGTACTTCACAGTACAAGTTGTTGCCGTCACGCTGGAAGATTTTATGGTCGCGCACATGTACTTGAACATACAAGTCACCTGCCGGTGCGCCGTTCTCTCCTGCTTCGCCTTCGCCAGATAAACGAATGCGATCGCCAGTGTCGACACCAGATGGGATCTTAACATTAAGGGTCTTGGTTTTTTCTTTACGACCATGGCCATGACAGCTGTTACATGGATCTTCAATGATCTTGCCTTTACCCGAACAGGTTGGGCAAGTTTGTTGAACCGCAAAGAAGCCTTGGCGCATTTGCACCTGACCGTTTCCATGACAGGTTGGACACGTTTTTGGCGTAGAGCCTTTCTTCGCACCAGAACCGTCACACACTTCACATTCAACCAATGTAGGCACGCGAATATCAACGCTTTTGCCACGTACCGCTTCTTCAAGCGATAATTCTAGATTGTAACGAAGGTCTGAGCCCTGACGAGCACGTGATTGACGACCGCCACGAGCACCGCCGCCACCGAAAATATCACCAAATACATCGCCGAAGATATCACCGAAGTCGCCACCACCACCAAAGCCAGCGCCACCGCGATTAGGATCTACACCAGCGTGACCATATTGATCGTAAGCGGCACGCTTTTGCGCATCGTTTAATACTTCGTAGGCTTCCTGGATTTCCTTGAATTTAACTTCAAGGGCTTTATCGCCCTGCGTGCGGTCCGGGTGATATTTCATCGCTAGCTTTTTATACGCTTTTTTGATTTCGCGTTCGCTAGCGCCTTTATCTACCTCAAGCACTTCGTAGTAGTCACGTTTCGACATAGTGTTTACTTATCCTACCTATTATTATCACAAGCACGTTGTTCGAGCACATTGTCGCCCTTGTGAAACTACATTTATTATCGTGTTTTATTACACGACAAAGGCGCAACAAGTGAACCTGATGCGCCTTAACTGCTAAAGTTTGCCCGGCTTACCGGGCATATCGCAACAGTTTGCTTACTTTTTATCTTCGTCTTTGACTTCTTCAAACTCAGCGTCAACAACGTCGTCATCAGCTTGGCCAGATGCTTGTTGCTCTGCGCCTTCAGCGCCAGCTTCACCGGCCGCGCCTGCTTGCTGTGCTTGAGCCGCTTCCATCAACTTGCTAGACGCTTGAATGAGTTCTTGCGTTTTCGCTTCGATGTCTGCTTTATCTTCGCCTTTAACCGCTGTTTCTAGCGCGCTAACAGCTTCTTCGATTGGTGCTTTGTCTTCTGCACTTAGCGCATCACCAACTTCTTCAAGTTGCTTGCGAGTAGCGTGAATCATGCCATCAGCTTGGTTACGTGCTTGAATGAGTTCTTCAAACTTAGCGTCCGCTTCTTTGTTCGCTTCTGCATCAGCAACCATTTTCTCGACTTCTTCATCGCTTAAGCCAGAAGATGCTTTAATTGTGATCTTCTGCTCTTTACCTGTGTCTTTGTCTTTCGCAGACACATGTAAGATACCATCCGCATCCAAGTCGAACGTTACTTCGATTTGAGGGGTACCACGTGAAGCTGGACGAATACCTTCAAGGTTGAACTGACCTAGTGATTTGTTACCACTAGATTGCTTACGCTCACCCTGTAGTACGTGTACTGTTACCGCAGACTGGTTGTCTTCAGCAGTAGAGAAAGTTTGCGACTTCTTCGTTGGAATAGTCGTGTTCTTCTCAATTAGTGCTGTCATCACGCCGCCCATGGTTTCGATACCAAGAGACAGAGGCGTTACGTCAAGAAGTAGTACGTCTTTAACGTCACCAGAAAGTACACCACCTTGAATTGCTGCACCAACGGCTACGGCTTCATCAGGGTTAACGTCTTTACGTGGCTCTTTACCGAAGAATTCAGTAACTAGCTTCTGTACCAATGGCATACGTGTTTGACCACCTACCAAGATAATATCTTGGATATCACCTACTGATAGGTCAGAGTCTGCCAATGCTTGCTTAAGCGGGTTAAGCGTGTTTTTAACAAGCTCTTCAACCAATGACTCAAGTTTTGCACGGGTTAGCTTAATCGCTAAGTGCTTAGGACCTGAACCGTCTGCTGTGATGTACGGCAAGTTAACTTCAGTTTGCTGTGAAGAAGAAAGCTCAATTTTCGCTTTCTCACCGGCTTCTTTAAGACGCTGCATAGCAAGCGGATCTTTACGTAAGTCGATGCCTTGATCTTTCTTGAATTCGTCAACAAGGTAGTTAATTACACGGTTATCGAAATCTTCACCACCAAGGTGAGTATCACCATTAGTTGCTAGTACTTCAAACGTGTGCTCGCCGTCTACTTCATCAATTTCGATGATAGAGATATCGAACGTACCACCACCAAGGTCGTATACCGCAACTACGTTATCGCCTTGCTTTTTGTCCATACCGTACGCTAACGCAGCCGCAGTTGGCTCGTTGATAATACGTTTAACTTCTAGACCAGCAATACGACCCGCATCTTTCGTTGCTTGACGCTGTGAGTCGTTAAAGTAAGCAGGAACAGTAATTACTGCGCCAGTTACTTCTTCGCCAAGATAATCTTCAGCGGTTTTCTTCATTTTCTTAAGTACTTCAGCAGAAACTTGAGGAGGCGCCATTTTCTCGCCTTTCGCTTCTACCCATGCATCACCGTTGTCTGCACCTACAATTTTGTAAGGCATGATGTCGATGTCGCGTTGTACTTCTTTATCTTGAAAACGACGACCAATTAAGCGTTTAATCGCGAAAAGCGTGTTTTCAGGATTTGTTACCGCTTGGCGCTTAGCAGATTGACCCACTAAAGTTTCGCCGTCGTTTGTGTAAGCAATGATTGATGGCGTTGTACGATCGCCTTCCGCGTTTTCAAGTACGCGAGGTTTGTCGCCGTCTAGCACTGCGACACATGAATTCGTTGTACCTAAATCGATACCAATGATTCTACCCATTACGTGTCTCCAAAAATTTATTTAATCTACAATTTTAGTGGGGTTATTCCGCACTATTTTCAATAGTTGTCAGTAAAAAAACTGACATTTTTGTGTAATTTAAGCCGCAATACGTATTTACGCTTGCGTATCTACACCACCGCTAGGCGCTCTCGAAACCATAACCATGGCTGGGCGCAACAAACGGCCATTAATTTGATACCCTTTTTGCATAACCGCCATAACCGTATTCGGTGCGTGGTCTGCACTTTCTTGCATAGACATAGCTTGGTGCAAGTCAGGGTTAAAGGTTTCACCCTGCGGATCAATAAGGCTCAATCCAAATTTCTCAATAGTGCTTAAGAAACTTTTGTGTGTCATTTCCACACCTTCAAGCAACGGCTTAACCGTTTCGTTTTCGCCATCAGTTAATTCGATAGCGCGCTCTAGGTTGTCAACAACAGGAAGAAGCTCACCCGCAAAACGCTCTAATGCGAACTTACGTGCTTTTTCTACTTCCATTTCAGCGCGGCGACGGGCGTTTTCCACATCAGCACGGGCACGTAATACGCTGTCTTGCTGTTCTTTAATGGTTGCCTGTGCTTCTGAAAGTGCTGTTTCTAGCTCATAGATGCGCTGTGTTGCATCTGATTCAGCTTCTGGTGAAGATTGCTCTTCTTGTATCACTTCAGCATCTTGTACGGTTTCGTCTACGCCAGAAACTTCTTGCTCTGCCTGCACGTCGCGGTTATCGCTCATGCTTTCCTCCAAACGTTAATGTCTATACTGCATAAACCCATGAGTGACTCGTACTCAATCATAGGCAATGTCTATGTTGGGATTAATTATGGGGCTGCTTTAACCGCCTTCAAGGGTAACCACACTATTTTTATGGTTTGTTTTTAAGTTTTTTTTAATAGATCAATAAATGCGAGCTACACACCCACTCATTGTAAAAAACATGTTAACTTTGACAGGTATTGTATAAGGGAATCTTGATGCTCAGTATTTGGACCGTAGGAACGGTAGTAGCCCTTTATTTGCTCGCATTATTTGCCATTGCCTTCTGGGGCGATAAACGGCTACGTGATAATCAACAACACCCAATTTTATATAGCTTGGGGTTAGGGGTTCACTGCACCTCCTGGGCGTTCTTTGGCACGACATCGCAAGCCGCTGAATATGGCTGGGCGGTGATACCTACCTATATGGGTATTATTCTTACCATGGCATTCGCCTTTCCTGTGGTATTACACATAAGCCGATTGTGTCAGCAGCACAATATCAGCTCACTAGCTGATTTAATTGGCCTAAAATATCAGCACTCTCACCTTATCGCCGCATTAATCACTATATTGTGCTTTATTGGTGTAATTCCTTACATTGCCTTGCAGCTTGATGCCATCACAAAAAGCATTAATCTCATTACGCCCGATACCCAGCATTCAACCCAAAACGTAAGTTTATATGTAGCGGGGCTAATGGCTATTTTTGCCATTGTATTTGGTACACGTACGCTCAACCTTACTGACAAGCATCC
This sequence comes from uncultured Alteromonas sp., assembly GCF_963976965.1. Lineage (NCBI taxonomy): Bacteria > Pseudomonadati > Pseudomonadota > Gammaproteobacteria > Alteromonadales > Alteromonadaceae > Alteromonas > uncultured Alteromonas sp. The sequence continues at coordinate 47,385 of NZ_CAXBMP010000021.1, read as the reverse complement.
AGGTTTATTGCTTAGTATTGCCTTTGAGTCCGTGGTGAAGCTTGTTGCACTTTGGGTGGTGGGCATATTTGTTTGTTTTTACTTGTTTGATGGCGTGCTTGATTTAGTTACGCAAGCCGCCAGTAGCGACGCTGCGCGCAGTGTCATTTATGCCGATAGGGCACCATGGGTGTATTTATCCCACGTGCTTTTAGGTGTGTGCTCTATGTTTGTATTACCGCGCCAATTTCACATGAACTTCGTTGAGCTAAACGGCGAAGGTGAGCTGCGCACCGCTCGCTGGTTGTTTCCTCTTTATCTTTTGGGTATGACGGTGTTTCTTATTCCCTTGGCATTGGCAGGTAAAGTGTTGCTGCCGCAAAGCGTCAATTCTGATGCGTATGTTTTAGCCCTTCCTCTGTACGCAGAAAATATGTCTGTTTCTATCGTTGCTTTTGTTGGTGGCCTATCGGCTACCACCAGCATGGTGATTGTGGCAACACTTGCCCTTGGCATCATGATAGCCAACAACTTAGTTACTCCGTTGTGGTTGAAACTACGTTTGCGCGCTGAACCTAATCACACTATGCAGCCCAGTAAAATTTTGACTATCCGTCGCCTTACCGTATTAGTAGTGTTGTCGGTAGCCCTTTGGTATCACTTAAATGTTAGCCAATCGGCTCCCCTAGTAAAAAGCGGTATTATTGCCATTGCCTTACTAGGCCAGTGCTTTCCTGTGCTTATGTTCGGCATTTATTGGCAACGAAGTACCAAAGCGGCTGCCGTATGTGCGCTGTTCGCCGGCTTTAGTTTTTGGGTAGTGTACTTGCTGTACCCCAGCATAATGTCGAGCTACTACTTTAATAGCCCACCTTCTGATGCCGAGCTAGGAATAGGGTTCGCTTATTCATTGTTTGCGAACTGCGTCACCTTCATTGTGGTTTCTTATATTACGTTTAAGCGCCCGCTTCATGGCATTGAAAGCGAAACGCTAGCTTCACCAACCTTTGCCATTCGTATTAAAGATTTAACTGCACTAACACAGCGAGTTCTCGACCCAGCAGTTCATGAAGCCCTAGTAAATCAGTTATCAGTTAATATTTCCGATGCTAATTCGGGTTACGCAAACCACACACTTTTGCAGCGCACAGAAAAATTGCTCAGCGCTCAAGTAGGCACCCCAAGTGCGCGCATTTTGCTAGGCGCTATTACTGAAACTAAAAATGATACCTTGCCTGAATTGGTAGATTGGGTAGAAGAAGCGTCGCAATCTTTTCAGTTTAATCATGAAGTACTGCAATCCTCGGTACAAAATATTGAGCAAGGTATTAGCGTATTAGATGAAAAGCTGCAGTTATTAGCGTGGAATGAGCGCTATATTGAAATGTTTAACTACCCACGGTCATTCCTTAAAACCGGTATGTCGATTGAAAGTATTCTTGCTTACAACGCCGAAAGAGGGCTATTCGGCAACGCCACGCTAACCAACGATGAAATTAATAAACGTATTGTTTATATGAAAGAAGGCAGCCGGTACAAATATGTACGAAAACAGCCCGATGGAAAAGTGATTGAGCTAAATGGCTCGCCATTACCTGGGGGTGGATATGTAACGACCTACAGTGACATAACTGAATACATTGCCATTCAAGAAGCCCTTGAGCGCGCCAAATCTGAATTAGAAGGCCGCGTAGTTGCTCGCACTGAAGAGCTGCAGCATGCAAAACTTGAAGCCGACAAGGCAAACGAAAGTAAAACGAAGTTTTTAGCTGCAGCGGGACACGATCTCATGCAACCCTTTAATGCCGCTACCTTATTTGCCGCCATGCTGGCCCAAAAAACCAAAGGCGGTGAACTGGCCACGCTTTCAGAAGGGGTGGTTAGCTCACTTAATAGTGCAGAAAGCCTGCTAACCATGCTACTAGATATGACCAAGTTGGAGTCGGGCAAGTTGGCTCCTCAAACAAGCAGTTTTGCATTAGATGATATGTTAGCGCCACTCGTTCAAGAGTTCAGTGTAATAGCAGCATCTAAAGGCTTAACCTTGCGTTATGTCCCCACCCAACTTGTTATTCATTCCGATAAAAATTTGTTACGCCGTATCGTGCAAAACTTATTATCGAATGCGATACGCTATACCACAGTAGGCAAGGTACTGGTTGGTATAAGGCGCAAGTACTCAAAATCAGGCCACCAGCGCCCATTAAAATCAACCACACCGCTAATTGATATTTGTGTGTACGATACAGGGGCTGGTATTCCCAACCACCAGCAAAGTGAAATCTTTAACGAATTTCACCAATTAGATGAAACACAAAACGCTCAAGGTTTGGGGTTAGGGTTAACCATTGTAGAGCGTATGGGCCGATTACTACACCACCCTATTTCGCTGGTATCCACAGTAAACAAGGGCAGCAAGTTTAGTGTGTCTGTGCCTTGCGTTGAAACTTCCTATAGCAACAGCAACTCAAACATAAAAAGCGCCGACCTTGCACATACAGAAACGGCAGAAACTAGAACTAAAACAACCAATGGCGCAATAGCGCCGAGTGCACAGACACCACGCGCAATGCCAAGTAAGCCATTTTTATCTGGCAGACGAATACTACTGATAGAAAATGATGCACAAATAGCCCAAGCCATGGAAGTATTGCTCTCAGATTGGGGCGCGGTAGTGCTAGTTGCCACAAATATTGCTGAATCGATGCAAGCGTGCCCTAACCCGCCAGATTTGCTTCTTGTTGACTATCATTTAGATGCCAGTGAAACAGGAACGCAAGCGGCCTCTCAATTACAGGAAAAGTGGGGACGCAAGGTACCCGGGGTGCTAATTACGGCAAACAGAAGGGAGGGTATTAGGGACGCTGCTAGTGACTTAGGGCTGTACTACTTACCCAAACCTGTTAAACCTTTAGCCCTTAAGCGCTTGCTCAAAAATGAATTGAAACTTGCTGACTAGCTTAGTGTTCAAATTAGTGGTTGGCAGATGAACAATATAAGTGGTTAAATGTTGTTATCAGGGATAGCTTATTAACCCGTCAATTTGCTCGATAGGTTATTTTGCTTAATGCGTTAGTTCAAATCGACTTGGTTAGATAATCGCTTAGGCCTACTCATGCACAGCCATAGCATGTTTAAACGCAATACCTGCTTTCGTGCGATTAATAACCTTCAACTTTCTCAATACTGCTGAAACGTGCTGCTTTACTGTAGATTCGGAAATATCCAGTTCGTAAGCTATTTGCTTATTTAACAGCCCGTCTGCCACCATCCGAAGTACTTTCAATTGGTGAGGCGTTAACATGGCTAGTTTAACGCTAAAATCGTCAGTTTCGGTCTCAGACGCTTCATCAGTAAGATTCGCTACCGATTCAGGAAGCCACTGCTCGCCATCTAACACACGTTCAACCGCCTCGGCTATACACTCTATAGATGCCGATTTAGGAATAAAACCGCACGCACCTAAAGCAAGCGCCTTGCGAATAAGGTTAGCCTCTTCTAAGGCTGTCACCATGACCACCAATACGTCAGGGAACCGTGCCCGCACTTCAGACAACCCTATCAAACCCTCGTTACCCGGCATTTTCACATCCAAAAATACCAAATCGATATCTGGGTTTGCTTCAAGCTGACTTAGGGTTTCATCCAGTGTAGATGCTTGCAGTATATGAGGCCCTACAATGTCACCAAGGGCTTGGCACATTGCCGCTCGAAATAAGGGGTGATCATCTGCAATAAGTACGCGTATTTTCATCTTATTATCTGCCGCAACGTTGTAACAAAATTGTTAAATCAATAATAACATGATAGTTACAAATGCCCAGTATTAATAGTCACTTTTGATGTGTGTAAATACAGTTGCAAGAAGAAGTTAAAAACAAATAAGAAAGCCGGAACTCACATTCCGGCTTTCTTTGTATCGCTATTTTATATTATTTGTACATTTAACTATTGCATTAACAATTGTGCGACTCACCGCGTTTAAAAACGATACCCTAGCGTAACGTGAACTGTACGTGGGTCACCATAATAGCCAATTAACGTAGTATCCCCGCCTAAGCCTGGCCCAAAGTTACCGTCTTCGTCTCGAGTAACAAAGTCATATCCACCCACCAAGTATTCTTCGTCGGTTAGGTTTTTCACATGAAGGCCTGCATACCAATCGCCTTCTACACTCTCCCAACGCGCACTTAAATTCACCATACCATAGGCATCTTGTTCAATTAGATCGCTGGTTTCAAACAATAAATAATCACCACGATAGTAATAGTTAGCATTAAATGAAATATCACCAAAACCTGTTTCTAGCAGATAATTTGCACCAATATTCAGTGTATTTTCAGGTGTGCTAGCCAAACCAATGAGAGGGGGTATCGCATTGTTTTTCTTAATTTCAAAGTCGATATACCCGTAAGCCACGTCAAATTGTAAGTTATCAGAGGCTACCCATGTCATTTCTACTTCTGCACCTTTTGCAGCCGTTTCTGCCGCGTTGCGTAACCTTTGATCAAGTGCAGTTGGGTCGCTTAAATCACCTTCGATTCCTATGTATTGTCGGTCTGAATGGTCATACGAAAACAAGGTTACATTTAATCGCAATGCATCGTTTACGTCACTTTTCATGCCCACTTCGTAGCTATCAACGACTTCAGGTTCAACCCCTGGCTCGTTTACCGTAGCGCGTGGATTAAAGGTGCCCGATTTAAAGCCTTGCGAATAACTCGCAAAAAATAGGGTATCTCGGCTCATTTGGTATTCCACGCCAACTCGCGGCGTAAAGCGTGACCAGCTTTCTACCGCAGGTCCTTCAAAAACCCCATCACCGTTGCTGTCAGTACCCAGCACTTGAGGCACTAAGTCACCATCAGGACGCACATAGCCATCAATCCAATCGGTATAAGGGTATACGTTGGCGAAGATTAAGCCGTTATTTACCGTTGCCGATTTTTCTTCATCAGTGAAGCGGGCGCCGAGTGAGAGAGAAAGTTTGTCGTTGATGTCGTAATTGAATTGCGCATAAGCAGCCCAGCTTTCTGAGTTGTTACAGCCGCTCACTTCTCGGGTCAAACCCGGTGCGCCTAGCGCCACACCTAACACACCTAATACTGCGTCGAAGTTTCCGCATGACTCACCATCATAAAGATATAAGCCAGATACGATCGAGTAGCTATTTCCCGTATAATTTAGCTGCAATTCATGGGTGTCATTGCTGTCGTCATACTCGGCAGGCACATCGAAAATTGGCAATGCCGTATTATCAAAATCAATATTTGTAGGAGAATAGCTCTCGCGATGAGAGCCTATGTATTTAAGCTCTAAATTATCGCTTACGTTGTATCGGGCTAGCCAGTTATACCCTTCAAGTTCTACTTTATTCCAAGTAGGTAGGCTGGTGTACGAATCGAACTTTGAATCAGGCACGGGTGCGTCGGTTAGAATACTGGGGATAAGACGATAGCCACCTTTTGCGTTTGAGGTATCTTCGGTTTTATCCCAGCCGAAACGGAAAAACAAATCATCACTAGCGTGTACTTCTAAGGTAAGACGGGCAGCCCATAAATCTTTGTTATAGTTTTCTTTATCTTGGCCGTCTAATGCGCTGACTAAGTATTCGCCAAAGCCGTCGCGGTTTAAATTAGCGTAACCTACACCCAAATACACCGTATCTTCTATTAATGGGATTTGCCCTGTGACCTTGAGATCCCGCTGGCTATAACTACCAAGGGTAGCTTGCACGTTTAATTGGGTTTCCCCTGACATTTCTTTGGTGACATATTTTACAGCCCCACCAATAGTGTTCTTACCATAAAGCGTACCCTGCGGCCCACGTAGTACTTCAATGCGCTGTACATCTAACAAATCGAGCACCGCACCTTGTGGGCGAGCAATGTACACATCATCAACGTAAATACCTACGCCAGGCTCGTATCCCCAAAGCGGGTCTTGTTGACCTAAACCACGAATAAAAGCGGTTAACGTAGAGTTAGTGCCACGGCTGGTTTGCAATGTAGTGTTCGGCGAAAACTGCTGTACTTCAGTAAGTACGCTAATGCCCTTTTCGGCTAATTCAACCGCACCAATTGAGGTGATGGCCACGGGGGTTTCCTGCAATGACTCAACGGTTTTTCGTGCGGTAACTTCAATACGCTCCAGTTTACCTTTATCGTCAGCATCTGCGTCTTGAGCGAACGTAGTGGGTGAAATTAACAGTGCGCTCGCAACAGCAGCTGCACAGATAGAGCGAGGGTAACGCTGCATGTGTGAAGTGAGTGACATAATGTGTCCTTTTTAGTTCTAAATTATCGTTACTGTCGGATGTAATGCCTGCGGTCGAACTTTACTCTAGGTAATTTTGCCCTCGCCGTATGTAGTACCATCGTACTATGGGAATTTAGCGCCACTACCGCCACACTTTAGCCCTAGGACATGACTTCACCAATTGTTTATTGAAGTGAAAAGCCATGACTAAAATCTATATAAACGCAATATAAACATAAACTTAACTGTTCTGGAGAATCTGCGGTCACAGATTTTTAAGGAAAAACAATGATGTTAAGTATGATGGGTCTGGTAGGCGGACTAGTGTTATTAATTGTGTTAACCATTCGGGGAATGAATCTTTTCATTGCAGCCCCCTTGTGTGCACTGGTGGTGGCGTTAACCAACGGTATGTCTGTTTTTATTGGTGAAATAAATTTTGTGGAAACCTACATGAGTGGGTTTTCAGGTTTTATCGCCGCATGGTTTTTTATGTTTTTGCTTGGTGCTTTATTTGGCAAATTCATGGAAGACAGTGGCGCTGCTGATTCAGTCTCTCGTTGGATAATACAACGCATTGGTTACAAACAGGCCGTGTTAGCAGTGGTGCTTGCTTGCGCTATTTTAACTTACGGGGGCGTGAGCGTTTTTGTTGTCGCCTTCTCGGTTTACCCTATGGCGGTAAGCTTATTTAAAGATGCGAACTTGCCTCGCCGTTTTATTCCCGCAGCCATGGCATTTGGTTCAGTCACCTTTACGATGACCTCTGCCGGCTCACCAGAAATCCAAAACTGGATCCCTATTAAGTATTTGGGCACCTCACCTTTTGCTGCATGGGAAGTAAGCTTAGTGGTTGCTATTTTCATGGCAGTGCTTGGTTACTGGTGGCTAGCGAAAATGATCCGCAAAGCGATAGCTAATGGCGAGGAGTTTGAAGCGCGTATTACCGACCCTGAAATACGCGAACGAGATTACCCTCACCCGCTCACCGGTATTATTCCATTGCTAGTAGTGCTGTGTATTTCCTTCTTTTTACACGAAGCACTAGCGCAACTTGCGCTTATTGTAGCCTTAGGGGGAGGCGTACTTACTTTGCTTATTATAAACCGCGCCCACTTTCACAATTTACAAGCGGCGATAAACACCGGCACCACAGGGGCACTGGTCGCTATTGGCAATACTGCGGCAGTCGTAGGGTTTGGCGCTATAGCTAAAAACACCGAGGCATTTCAGCAAACGGTAGCTTTAATGACGCAAATCCCTGGTAACGAGTTAATTGGCGCAGCAATAGCGATTAGCGTAATAGCAGGCTTAACCGGCTCGGCTTCAGGAGGCCAAGCTATCGCACTGCCACTACTTGCACCGCATTATCTTGACCAAGGCGTACAGCCAGAACAATTACATCGTATTGTTTCTATCTCTTCAGGTGCGCTAGATTCACTGCCTCATAACGGGTATGTTGTCACCACAATTCGCGCCATATGTCATGAAACCCATAAGGCAGCCTATGGTGCCGTTGCAGCATTGACGGTAGTCGTACCGGTTATAGGCCTCGCCCTTGCCATTGGCCTATTCAGCGTGTTTTAGACAAGGATTTCCATGAAACTAAAAATAGCTTTTTTATATTGTGCTTTGCTGGCTTTTTCATTAGTTACTACAACAGCGCGCAGTGCTAATGTGGCTAATGTGGCTAATGTGGCTAATGTGGCTAATGTGGCTAATGTGGCTAATTCAGCTTCAGATCTCACCGCGAAGTCTGTCAACACCGCCAATACTGCTGATGCAAATGCTCCAGAAAACAATAAGCCAACGCTTATTACGAAGAAAGAAGCGTTCTCAATAGAAAGCTTCACCACATTTGGTGGCAAAACCATTAATAACGTAAGAGTGGGTTGGGAAGCCTACGGGCAATTAAATGCAGACAAAAGCAACGTTATTCTTGTTACACACCACTTTTCGGGCACATCGCATGCCGCTGGTGTATATGAAAGCTCTCAGGGTATTGCAAGCCCTAATATAGGCTACTGGGATGCGTTAATTGGCCCTGGCAAAGCCATCGATACCGATATCTATTATGTTATAAGTGTAGACAGTTTAGTGAATTTAAACGCCTACGATGAGCACGTTATTACTACCGGCCCTGCTACTATCAACCCAGAAACCAATAAACCGTGGGGGCTAGATTTCCCCGTGGTGACAATCCGTGACTTCGTGAATGTGCAAAAGGCGTTACTTGAAAGCTTAGGCATACAGAGACTGCATGCTGTGGTTGGCCCTTCTATGGGGTCGATGCAGGCTATCGACTGGGCTAGTGCTTACCCCGACTGGGTGCCAAGAATGATATCGGTTATTGGCACGGGTGAAAGCGATGCGTGGACAACCGCTGCCCTTTCGCACTGGGCAACGCCTATTCGATTAGATGCTAACTGGAAACAAGGTAGTTACGCTCGACATAACCAACCCACTGAAGGGTTAGTGGCTTCTTTGATGTTGATCACCCAAGATGCCTTGTACCCTACGTACTTTAACCAGCAAGGTAAAACGCTAGGCTATCAAGCGGTGGAGCAAGCGCCATTAGAGAACATTAATGCTCAGCACTCTATTGTGAAATGGTTAGAAAGCCGTGCTCGTCAGCGCGCTAAAAAAATGGATGCAAATCATCTTCTTTATTTAGTTCGCGCCTGCCAATTATTTGTAGCAGGCCATGGGAATAACTTAGAAGAAGGACTTAAGCACATTCAAGCCAAAACCTTGTTCTTGCCGGCATCCACCGACTTGTTACTCATGCCTTATTTAGCCGAATCGGCAGACTATCAACTCAACCACTTGGGAAAAAACAGCGAACTGGAAACACTGAATGGCCCCTTCGGACACCTTGAAGGCATAGTGAATGTAAAAGCCGAAGGCGAGCGGATTGCCGCGTTTCTTTCCAGCGCTTTATAAAGACTAAAAAGAACCGTTTAAATAAGTGCAATGCTTAGCGGCAAACTAAGCATTTAACTGTAGGAACCTGATATGAAAACAACTTATAAAATATTGGCCAGCTTTTGTGCGTTATACAGTGGCGTAGCGTTATCTAACGCTGCTAATTCAGGCAATGGACTACCCCCGCTAAGTCTTGATGTAGAGCAAGTTACGGTATCTGGCCTTTCTTCTGGCGGATATATGGCGACGCAATTTCATATTGCACACAGTGATTGGGTAAAAGGCGCAGGCATCATTGCTGCGGGGCCTTATTATTGTGCGCAAAATGATATCACCACTGCATTAAACCAGTGCGTGAATAAGGTAGATACACCAATTAATCTAGATGCACTTTCAAGCGTTGCCATAGATTATGCAAACGAAGGCAGTATTGCGCCTTTAGCGGGCCTTAAAGATGCCAAAGTATGGTTATTTCACGGCACAAACGACGTGCGTGTAACGGCGCAAGCCAGCGATTTACTGTACCGCCAATACCAAAGTTGGACAGACACTCAAAATATTGTATACGTGAATGACCAAAGCGCAGCACACCACTTCCCTACCTTGAATGAAGGCAGTAATTGCAGCGTTTCAGAAAGCCCTTTTATTGGTAACTGTAATTACGACACTGCGGGTAATATGTTGAACCACCTGTTGCCCTACTTAACCGCACCCGATGATTCGGTTTCAGGCAAGGTTTACACTATTTCTCAGCAAAAACTTGCGGGCAGCGATGGCGAAACCTTGGCGGAAAAAGGGTTTGTTTTTGTACCCGAAAACTGTGCATCAGGTGAATCGTGCAGCTTACATATTAGTTTTCATGGCTGTAATCAATATGCCGAAGTAGTTGGCAATAGCTATGTAACCAAAACAGGTATCAACCGATGGGCCGATGATAACAATATCGTTGTGTTGTACCCGCAAACTAAAAAATCGTTATTTATGCCATTAAACCCCCAAGGTTGCTGGGATTGGTGGGGATACACTTCAGATGATTATGCAAATCGAAAAGGCGCTCAAATTTCTGCTGTGGCCAATATGATTAAAGGCATTAACACAGGCACTATCAATAAAGCAACGACCAATACAGGAGCTGTAAATAATGACTAAGCGAACCGTATTTATAACTGGTGGCGCAAGCGGTATTGGCTTTGGTATAGCACAAGCAATGTCGAAAGCGGGACATCATGTGATTATTGCCGATATTAACGAACAAGCAGCACAAAGCGCTGCGAACGATATTCTGAAAGAAGGTGGCAGTGCCAGCGCTATTGAAGTTGATGTTTGCAATGCACAGCAAGTAGCCGCTTTACCTGACTTGCTCAAAGGACAAAAAGTAGATGTGTTAATTAACAATGCCGGTATTCAGCACGTCTCGCGCATTGAAGACTTCCCGCCTGAAAAATGGCAGCAACTAATTAATATTATGCTGGTTGGCCCCGCGCTTTTGACCCAAGCGTTTTTACCTAACATGCGCGAGCAAAACTTTGGGCGAATTATCAACGTCGGTTCAATTCACTCACTGGTGGCATCCCCTTATAAATCAGCTTATGTGGCAGCGAAACATGGCCTGCTGGGGTTTGCTAAAACTATCGCTCTTGAAACCGGCGACTGTGATGTAACCATCAACACCCTATGCCCTGCTTATGTAAAAACACCGTTGGTCGAAAAGCAGATTGCCTCTCAGGCTAAAGAAAACAACCTTACAGAAGAAGAAGTGATCAACAAAATAATGCTTGAGCCCATGCCTAAAAAGCAGTTTATTCGCGTAGATGAGTTGTCCGACACAGCGGCATTTTTAATGTCGGATAGTGCACGCAATATTACCGGCCAAACCATGGTACTGGATGGCGGCTGGACAGCCCGATAAACGTTACGCTAAGCCTTTCCATTCGTAAAATATCTGTGCTAATGTCCTGACATCAGTAAGGAAAACACATTAGCACCACATGCCCTATCAAACCGTTGCTTTAATTGGCAAACCTCAACACGCTGCTACGCACGACAGCTTAAATCTATTGGCTCAATACCTCACCGCAAAAGGCTGTGAATTATTGGTTGAAGAGAGCATCTCAAAAGAATTAGAAAGTGATAACCATCGCGCATGCAACTTAGTGACTATTGGTAAAGAAGCCGACCTTGCCGTAGTAGTAGGCGGTGATGGCAGTATGCTAGGTGCAGCAAGGGTATTGGCACGCTTTGATATCCATGTAGTAGGCGTAAACCGAGGCAACTTGGGTTTTTTAACCGATATCCACCCTGATGAAATTGTTCAGCAACTTGATCTTATTTTTGAAGGTGAATGCGTAGTTGAAAAACGCTTTTTATTAGATGTGGGTGTGTATCGTCATGAGAAACTAAAAAGTAGCAATTCCGCAGTGAACGAAGTGGTGCTTCACCACGGAAAAGTGGCGCACATGATGGAATTTGAAATTTATATAGATGACCAATTTGTATTCAGCCAACGCTCCGATGGACTAATTGTTGCTACGCCTACCGGTTCTACCGCCTACTCATTATCGGCAGGTGGCCCTATCATCATGCCTAAGCTCGATGCGTTAACCTTAGTGCCTATGTTTCCGCATACATTAAGCAGCAGACCGATTGTGGTAGACGCCGATAGCCAAGTGTCGATGAAAGTATCGAAGGTAAACAGCGACTCACTGCAAATAAGTTGTGACAGCCACATTGTACTCCCTGTACTTCCAGGCGATGAAATACGCATTAACAAAAGTGAAGATAAACTTTATTTAGTGCATCCAAAGGGTTACAGCTACTTTAATGTGCTTCGTAAAAAGTTAGGCTGGGGTAGCAAGCTTTATTAAGTAAAGCGGAAGAAATAAATTAATTTTAGCCCGCCTCTTTACATGCGCAAAATACTGTATATATTTACACATACTGTATAAACATCGAGTATAGTTATGTTAGCGCATCTTTCTATTAGTAACTTTGCAGTGGTTAAGCAACTGTCAGTTAATCTTGAAAAAGGGCTTACTGCCATCACTGGGGAAACCGGTGCCGGTAAGTCTATTGCCATTGACGCTTTAAGCTTGTGCTTAGGCGAGCGAGCTGATGCCAACGCCGTAAGAAGCACCGCGTCTAAAGCAGAAATTATTGCTCATTTTGCATTGGCCACAAATGCGAATGCAAAGCGTTATCTCGATGAGCATGAACTCACCTCAGACGAGGATGAAAACAGCTGTTTTATCCGCAGAGTTATATCGAAAGAAGGCCGCTCAAAAGCTTTTATTAACGGTATTCCCGCTTCACTTCAGCAATTGAAAGGCTTAGGCCAACACTTGCTTGCTATACATGGTCAGAATACTCACCTTCAACTTTTGAAAGAAGATTATCAACGCCAGCTTGTTGATACTGTGGGCAACCACAAAGACAGCCTTTCAAATGTAAAACAACACTTTGCCCTATGGCGTGAAAAGCAAAAAATGCTTAGCGAGCTACAAGCGCAAGCTCAGCAGCGTGAAGACAGATTGCAATTGCTTACTTATCAAGTTAGAGAGCTAGACGAATTTGCCTTAGAAGACGGTGAGTTTTTAGAACTCGAAACTGAACATAAGCGTTTAAGCAATGGGCAAAGTTTGCTAGAGCAAGCACAAACTAGTTTTTATCACTTGTACGAAAGTGACGAAGGCAATGCACTGTCTATATTACAAAATAGCATAGACCGTTTGGGCGAACTTGAATCTCACGATGCCAGTTTAAGCCCTATTCTTGTGTTGTTAAATGAAGCGGCCATTCAGGTTGAAGAAGCGGCCGGGGAATTGCGCCATTATTGCGATGACCTAGAAATAGACCCTCTTCGTTTACAGCAGGTAGAAGCTCGGTACGCAAAAGCGATGGAATTAGCACGCAAGCACAGCGTTATGCCCGAAGATTTATTTGCGCATCACCAAACCCTAGCGACTGAGTTTGCTTCGCTAGGCGATCAAGAGTCTTTGTTAACCACACTAGAAGATGAAGTCGATGTACTTAAAGCCCAATATCTAAGTGAAACGAAAGTATTGTCTGAATGTAGATTAAAAGCGGCAAATTATTTGGCTAGTGAAATTGAAACCCAAATTCATCAAATGAACATGCCTCACGCTAAGGTAGCCATTGAAGTTAATTACGATGAGTTTAAAAAGCCATCAGCTTTAGGCCAAGACTCGGTAGAAATTAAAGTTTCTACTAACCCCGGCCAAGCAGCTGACAAACTAGATAAAGTTGTATCTGGTGGTGAACTTTCAAGAATTGGCTTAGCCATTCAAGTTATTGCCAGCGATAACCATGCCACGCCTACTATGATTTTTGATGAAGTAGATACGGGCATTAGCGGGCCTACCGCGTCGATTGTGGGTGGGTTGCTTCGCCGTTTAGGCAAACAGGTACAAGTCATGTGCGTTACCCATTTACCTCAGGTTGCTGCGCAAGCGCATAACCAACTCTTTGTTACTAAGCTTACCGACGGTGAAAGTACTGAAACACAAATGTTGGCGTTAACGAAACAAGATAGAGTGGATGAATTAGCACGCTTGTTAGCTGGCGACAAAGTAACCAAGTCGGCCCTTGCTAACGCAAAAGAGTTATTGAAAAGCGCGCAATCGAACTAAAATGCAGTTGATTGGTCATACTTGTCGATGTAGCATGCCTTCGTGCTTACATTAACGCACCCCACCCGCTTGTATGCTGTTGGGTAACGAAGAAAAAGCAATACTGGACTGATTTACGCATGAAGTTGCAACATTTATTAATAATTTTAGGTTTTACCCTTACATCAAGCGCTTGTTCTAATTGGATTTATCGTATTGATGTGCCTCAAGGTAACTTTCTCGATCAAAGAGACGTTTCTAAACTACGCATCGGCATGACTAAAGAACAGGTTATCTACGTACTTGGTAACCCAGTAGTACAAGATTCTTTCGATGATGATACCTGGTACTACGTTTACGATATGAAACGCGGCATGAAAAAACGCGGTGAAGATTTCCAAAAGCAAATGGTTATTACATTTGAAGACGGCAAAGTAACGTCAGTAGAAGGTGACTTTGAGCTGTCTGAAGAATTCAATACGCCGCTAGACAGTTAAATAGCAACCGTAAGTACTAACACATATATGGCGAAGGAGCGTTTGTTTATTAACAGATTGCTCCTTGCTTGTTAGAGGTTTACACAAGTTGCTTTAAACAAGTTTATCCCCTCGATTTATCTGTAGCCCTCACACGTTAAGGAATATATTGATGGAACATGATTTTTGGCACAGCAAGTGGCATAAAAATGAAATTGGCTTCCATGAACCTGAGGGCAATGCACTTTTAGTTAAGTATGCTGATACCTTATTAGCTTCTACCTCACCGCGAGTATTCGTACCCTTGTGCGGTAAAACTAAGGATATTCATTGGTTGCTTGCTAACGGCTGCGAAGTAGTAGGTGCGGAATTAAGTGAAATTGCGATCACGCAGCTATTTGCCGAGTTGGACATTGAGCCAGAGATCACGACCTTAGGTAGTCTTAAACTATTTAAAAATGGACCACTAAGTATTTTTGTTGGTGATATTTTTGAGCTAACCAACGAAACACTGGGTGGCATAACCGGTATTTACGATAGAGCCGCATTAGTTGCGTTGCCTACCGAGCTTCGCGAGAAATATGCAGCGCATATTTGTGATATCACCGAATGCGCCCCCATCCTTTTGATAAGCTTCAATTATGACCAAAGCGTTATTCCTGGCCCTCCATTTTGCGTTGACGAAACAGAGGTAGCTCGGCTATACAACGCTAGTTATTCTATTACTCTGCTTGAACGTGAACCACTGGAAGGTGGCCTTAAGGGTAAAGTAGCGGCAGACTCACTAGTCTTCAATCTGAAGCATAAATAGTAAGTTTAAAGCGCAGTAGCACAGGCTTTAGAACGCGCTCCCTCTTCAGTAATTGCCTAAAACATCGCATAACCCAACATTCTCTATTGCGACGTAAGTGCGATAACTTGCTCTAAACCAAATAACAATGCGCCAATTAAGCCTCCCACCAAGGTGCCGTTAATTCGTACCTTTTGAAGATCGCGCCCAATATTTAGCTCAATTTGCTCAGCCATCTCATTTTCATCCCAGCTATTTATGGTATCTTCAATATGCTTGGTTAAAAAGTCTGCCAACTCTGGTGCCATGTACTTTCCAGCTTCACCAATATGCCGGTCGAATGCGCTCGATAAGCGCTCATCGGTGGTTAAAGAACGGCCTAATTCATTTAGCCAATGTGTCACTTTCGTTTCTGCTTTACCGCTTTCAGTACTCAAAGATTCAAGCATCCGGCCATGTAACGCTACCCAGCTTTTATTTAAAAAAGCTTTAAGGGCGGGATCATGAACCAGTTGCTCTTTATAATTGTTGATACGTTGAGCCATCGAGTCACTGGTTTGCACTTCATGTAAAAAGTCATTTACCTGCTCGTCAAACGCATGCCTCAAAGGGTGATTATCATCGGCGTACACGTCATCAAGTACGCGAGAAACCGCTTTTACCGCAATAAGTGCTCCCCGCTCACTCAACCAAGTTGAAGGAAGTAGTTTTTCTAATCGGTTATGCTCTGTTTTAAGCCAATCTATGAGTGTGGCAGCAATATATTCTTGCGTTTCAGGCTCACCCATCAATTTAGCAACGTTTCCGAGCAGCTTATCTAATACAAGCTGATGATGCCGCTCTCGGGTAATACTGCTCAACACAGTGGCTATAAGCTGTTGTAAGTCGAGTTGATTAATTCCTTTTTCAGCTGTTTTACCGATAAAGGCTTTAACTGGCTTGTCATCCACTAAACGAAGAATGCCGGCAAGTGCATCACATAAAAATCGGCTTAATTTTTTCGCATGTTGAGGGTCTTCTAACCATCGCCCTGCCCCTTTGGCAGGTTGACTAGATGCAATTAAGCTTTCAATGGCACTAGCATGAAAGAATTTTTCTTTAACAAATAGTGACAAGTTTTGCGCTATCACTCTTTTATTGCTCGCGACAATATTGGTATGAGGAATGGGATACCGAGCAGGTATCGGTTTAAAAAGCGCTGTTACCGCAAACCAGTCGGCGAGCCCTCCGACTAATGCAGCTTCACTAGCCATTTTTATCAGCCCCAACCATTTAGCACTAGCCAAGCTGGGAACATACACCTGTGTGACAATGGCAATCACGAAAACACCCGCGGCTATCAATAAGCAAATTAATGCATTTTGCTTCGCTCGCTTTAACTGCGAATGTTTGTCGTGCATAAATTACATCCTTTTACCAAGTTCATCTAATATTTGCTCACCATCTTCTTTAAAATAAGGGCCTGATGGCCATGAAGGTAGCAAGTCGAGTACTTTTTCACTAGGCCGACAAAGCCCTACGCCTTTTTCTGTGCAAACTATAGGCCTATTTACCAAAACTGGGTGTACCAACATAGCATCAAGCAAAGCATCGTCTGATACAGACTCATCCAGTAACCCTAACTCTTCTGCCGGTGACTTTGTTGTCCTGAGTGCTTGCCTAGGGGTTAAGTTCGCAGCTGCAAATAAACCAAGTAACTGAGAACGGGTCCAACCTTCGTTCAAATAATCTACAACAATTGGCGAGTACCCAGCATCTTCAATAATTTTAAGCACGTTACGAGATGTGCCGCAGGCGGGGTTGTGGTGAATAACAATCATAATTTAGACCTTGTAGGAAAAGTGACTTACTGAATTAAGATAATAACAGCTTAACACATATGATATTTCATATTTATTATCATTTGAGTGTGTGTCCAACTCAATTGCTGCTCATTTAAGTGTGTGTCCTACATATTCTGTCCTACATATCCGAGTGTGTGTCCAATTCTCATAGTTTTTGATTAGTTACCAAATCTACCTTTATTAACAACCTTTTAAGGCGCTTGGCTGTTCATATAGAAATAACTTGAATGCCGAACAATTGGTGTATTTCGCTATTATCTAGTGAAGTCATAAAAAACTATGATTGAGAAATGACACAGAAACCATTAAAACATTGATAATTATACTATTTTTATCTTGGCATGCTCTGTGATAGATAAGCGTACATTAATGAGTAATTTAGAACGTTAAACAACACTGAGAAGGCTTCACGATGAAAAAAACACTTATTGCCAGCACTTTATGCTTTGCAGCGACAACAATGCTTTCGGGCTGCGTAATTCATGTTGGTAATGCCAGTGCCCAAGAGGGAGAGGATATAAGTAGCGTGTTTGGTAGTGTAGATGTAGCAGAACATCGCTCGGTAGGCGATCTTTCTTCGGTCAATGGCAATGTATCGATTGAAGATTATGCACAAGCGGAAGATATTAGCGTTGTGAACGGCGGTGTAGAGATAGGTTCTCATGTACGCATTGACGACATCAACATCGTGAATGGCGACCTTGATGCGGGATCGAATCTGCATGTAACTAACAGTATTGAAACCGTTAACGGTGATATAAACATTGAAAAGCAAAGTACAATTCAAGGCAGCGTAGAAACGGTTAATGGTGATATTAAAATTGTAGACAGCGTAGTTGAGAACAATATTGAAAGTATGAATGGAGACATCACCCTTAAAGGCGATACCTTAGTTAAGGGCGACATTATATATAAGATGCGTGATGAAGGCTGGCTGGAAAGAAATAGCACAAAACCTAAGCTCACCATCGACGATGATGTTTCTATCGGCGGCTCAATAATTCTTGAACGCCCTGTAAATATGGATATTGCTAACGCCGCTCTACAAGAAAAAGTGATTGTCAGTTATTCATCTAGCAAGTAAGGTCTTGGTATTATTCCAAATGTAGATTGGCATGAACGAAAAACAGAAAATGTTATCCGGTGAACTCTACTACCCTAGCGATCGTGAGTTAACCGGATTACGCAAGGCCTGCAGGATAAAATTGGACGAGCTTAATGCTACCTGTCAAACAGAACACAAAGCCCGCACTCGTCAATTAAAGGCGCTTTTTGGCACTACGGGCAAACGCCTATACATAGAGTCGTCTTTCAAGTGTGACTATGGCGAAAACATCCATGTGGGTGAAAACTTTTACGCTAATTTTAATTGCGTCATATTGGATGCCGCTAAAGTCACTATTGGTGACAATTGTATGATTGCACCGCAAGTAGGTATTTACACTGCCACACACCCTATCGATCCAACATCTAGACAAACCGGTATCGAGTTCGCAAAGCCAATTACTCTCGGTCACAATTGTTGGATTGGCGGTATGGCGGTAATAAATCCAGGTGTTACCTTAGGCAATAATGTGGTGGTAGCTTCAGGGGCCGTTGTCACCAAAAGCTTTGGTGACAACGTTGTTATTGGCGGTAATCCGGCGAAAATCATCAAGCATACTGTGGTTACAAATGACGATGGGCTCAGTTGAAGCCCTTCATTATTGTAGTTAGTAAACACAATAGCCGCCCCTGATATAAGGTATTTATTACCCTACCAATGATACAGATCCACATTGGGTAATATGAATAGCTCTTTATCCGGCGAACCAGCGTGGATGGCAGTAGCCTCTTCTTCTATTATGAATAAATCGCCTATCACTTTGCGTTGATAAAGATGGACTCCCTTTATTGCGTCATAGATTTCGTCGGCGTAACCAAATTTATTGTTTTGGTATGATAGTGGATGACGGAGTAGCTTATCGCTAACCCAGAATTCCGTTTTTATTCCTGACTCTCTTACCAGCAATACCTGATTAGTTTGATAACCCAAGATTTCTTTTTGAGGTCCTAAAACCTCAAGTTTTTTAATCGCTAGACCTTCAAAGCCCTCAGGTTCTGCCACATTATTTACGCCAAATTTCATGATACCGCTTTTAAATAATGTGTATTCCTCGTTAGTGTCAGCAAAGTACCATGTTTTATCCGCGACGTTGGCATTGTAATTTATTTCCAACTTATCCCCGAACTCATTGAAGCAGTAGGACTTATTAACGCCCAAATTTTCGGTATTGTTTTCTATTAAAAATGCGATTTTGCTTTGAGCTTCTTCATCAAGTGCATTCACGCCGCTATAAGTTATTTTGTAATCAATACAACCGACAAATGAGTCGGTGGCTACGTGAGAAGAAGAAACAATTGATGGCGTTTGCTCTGTATTTACTAGGGACTGATGTTTGAAATAGGTTTCTTGAGCTAATACAGAATGGTTTGCGAGTAGTAGAAAAATCATCCATGATAATTTATATAAAGTCATTGTGTTTCCTCGTGCTTTATTACAAGCCAAGGTATCAAACTATTGGTAGTGAGTCTTAGTAAATTTTCACTTTACTTTCTGAAGAAGATAGCTTCTTACAGATGCCGGCTTTTTACGCTTTTTTAACGTCAACGCCCATAAAAAATTAAAAACAACGACTTCCCTCTATCTTTTGAAGTAAGGGAAATCGTTTTATCGCGCTTTTTAATTACTCTTAAAATTTAGGTTTGGCTTATTCCACCTAACCATTAATCCCACTTAGGCGCAAAGTCTGGATTAACAATACGCTCTCCGTTATCTAGTTCATCGATGCGGGTAATATCATCATCTGTGAGTGAGATATCGGTGTAAGAGAAGTTTTGCGCCAAGTGCTCTTTGCTGGTTGAAGAAGGAATGGTGTTAATCCCTTTTTTATCTAACCATGCCAATACCACCTGAGCAGGACTGGAGTCATGCGCATCGGCTATAGCGTTTAATGTGTCATCCTTCATTACATCACCGACGGCAAATGGCATATAAGCCGTTACGCCGATACCGCGCTCTTTACAGGCTTGTACAACTTGACGGTTCTGCATAAACGGGTGCAGCTCTATTTGGTTGGTGTAAATCTCTCCCTTACCTAAAATTTTCTCAGCCTGTTTAATCTGATCTATCGTGAAGTTAGACACCCCTATATGGCGCGTAAGACCAAGCTCTTTAGCTTGTTTCAAGCGCATCAAGTAATCTTCTAAAGAAATGTCATTACCTGGGTAAGGCCAGTGAATAAGCAGTAAATCAACATACTCAACTTTTAGCTTCGACAAGCTCTCGTGAACACTAGGAATAAACTTATCTTCACTTAAAGACTCGTACCACACCTTGGTGGTAATGAATAAATCGGAGCGTGTAATGCCGCTGGTTTTAATCGCATCGCCAACGAGCTCCTCATTTTTGTATATTTGTGCGGTATCTACATGCCTGAAACCTACATCTAGTGCATCGGTTACGGCATTGAGTGCAGTATCACCTTCCAAGCGGAATGTTCCCATTCCTAACTGAGGCATATCTTTCATATCAGTCTCCTTTTGTGTGCACGTTTATCAAATCATTGATGTGTTGTTCCTACGCACTCAAACCTTGAGGAGATCGAATTCACTGCAAAAAGTTAATCTATATTTTTGGACCGTTTGTATCTTCACAAAAATTCGCCCATCTGCATCGAAAATGACAAAATAAGTGGAAAATGACGCCACTTAATCGTATCCTGCTCAGCATTAAATATATGCCTTGTAGTCCTCATGCTTAACCGTTTTATTTTGCTGATACTTTTATTATTTCCTATCAGCAACTTAGCTATATCCTCTGAAATTAAGCACCTACGAGTTGGTGTTGAAGCTATGAATTATTACCCCGTAATGGACTTTACCACACCGCAACATCGCGGATTATTAAGCGATATCATGACGGACTTTGGCAATAGCCATAATATCTCGTTTGAATTCATTCCCCTTCCCTTACAACGTTTCAATCACTGGTTTGAAGACAATGCCATTGATTTTCGCTTACCTGATAACCCTAGATGGACCCAAAGTGGTACCCCAGGCCTGATTTACGGTGAAGCGCTAATAACCGTATGTGATACCTCGGTTGTGCTAACTGAAAACAGTGACATGCCAATGGATGAGGTTACTAAACTTGGATTGTTATACGGCTTTACCCCTGCCGAAAAATGGCAAGAAAAGCGTTCAGACGGCACGCTGACTATCGCCAATGAGCGTTCGGTTCGTATTCTTACTCGCATGCTTTTGAAAGGGTTAGTGGATGCTATTGATTTAAATATTGCGACGATTAAAAGTGAATTGGTATCGCAGGGCCTGTCTGAAGAATTAGTAGCAGTAGCAAAAAATGTCCCTGCTGACGGCGTAAAGTATCGTATCTCTACTCAGTCACAGCCAGAAGTACTCGCTAAACTTAATCGCTATGTTATTGAAAACCGCGAATCAATAGATGCTAAAGCGCAAAAGTATGGTATTGCTGCCGGGACTAATTGCGACTCATTGCATTAAAGTAATGTCTGTTGAGCGCAAGTTCGATTGCTAAGACAGGTGTATACAAAATAATTCTGCAAAAAAAAACGGGCAATGCCCGTTTTTTTCGAATCTGCTATTTCACACTATTATTAACGCTTAGGCGTTCTTGCTACCCGCTTTTTAACACCGCCATTCTCTTTACGTACCTTGTGTTTTTTCACAGAGCGACGCATACGGCTTAAACGTGCATGATCTAACTTGCCTTGGCGTACATCCACCATGGTTTGCGTTTCTTCAGGTAGTTGCACAATGTCCCGTAGTGAGTTTACGTCTTCTAAACCCAGCTCTACCCAAGCTCCCTGAGGTAAACGCTTTTGTAAGTCCATTGGACCGTATTTAACACGGATTAATCGGCTTACCTGTACACCTTGTGATTCCCACAAACGACGTACTTCTCGGTTGCGCCCTTCTTTAAGCGTAACGTTGAACCAACGGTTCATGCTCTCTTCTTCTGAGCCTGGAGGAGCGACTTTACCAGAGATACTTAAAAACTTAGCTTCGCCATCTTCAAGTTGAACACCTTTTTTCAAGGTATTTAACGTTTGATGCGTTACATCACCAAATACACGAACAGCATATTCGCGCTCTACTTCACACTTAGGGTGCATCAAACGGTTTGCAAGCTCACCATCGTTGGTAAACAACAATAGGCCGCTTGTGTTCATATCTAAACGCCCTACCGCAATCCAGCGGCCCATGCGAATAGCAGGTAAACGGTCAAACACCGTATCACGCCCTTCAGGATCGTGGCGGCTACATAATTCGCCCTCAGGCTTGTTATACATTAAAACGCGGCATACAGGCTGTTCAGTTTGACGAGACAACAAATGTCCATCAACCCGAATCTGCCCTGTTTCGTCAACACGGTCGCCCAATGTTGCCAATGTACCATTAACAGAAACGCGGCCTTGTTCTATCCAACGTTCCATTTCTCGTCGCGAGCCTAGCCCTTGGTTAGCTAGTACTTTTTGCAACTTTTCAGTCATTTGTATCACTCTTTATTTGCTTGTTTTCGGTCGCACGGTCTGTTACCTCAGACGGTGCCTCATTTAACACCTTAAGCGACGAGGTGGAATCAATACTTTTAGCCATTTCATCAAAGGCATCGGAATTGGGAAGCTCCGATAACGATGAAAGCGAAAAGTAATCTAAAAAAGTATTCGTGGTCGCATATAAAGCTGGCCTGCCTGGCACTTCTTTATGCCCCACTACTTTTACCCATTCTCGTTCTGTGAGTGTCTTCATTATACTACTGCTTACCGCTACACCTCTTACTTGCTCAATTTCTCCACGAGTAATAGGTTGACGATAGGCAATAAGTGCCAAAGTTTCCAACATAGCGCGGGAATACTTTGGGGCAGTCTCCTGCCATAGTTTGCTCAACCATGGACTCAACGCATCCACAGATTGAAATCGGTAACCACTGGCTACCTTCACTAATTGTATACCCCTAGGTTGATAATCTAAGGTTAGCTCATTAATGACTGTTTTTAAGGTTCTCTCTGCTACCGTGAAGTCACTTAGCACCGTGTCTCTCAACTGCTGAATAGACACTGGAGCATCGGCAACGAATATGGCGGCTTCAACCAGTTGTTTTAATTGAGCTGTTTTTATTTTTTTCATTTTTACTCAACGCTACTGCCTAATTTTACATGAATTCGGGCGTAAGGACCCGCCTGAATACAAAAAATCAGTTGTTCTTTTACCAATTCTAGAATAGCTAGGAAGCATACCACCACACCAGCGCGCCCCTCTTCCACCGTAAATAACCCCTCAAGTGGTGTAAATTCACTGGCATTTATCAAATTGAGTATCATCGACATACGCTCACGCGTACTTAGGGCTTCACGGGCAATAGTATGGTGTTCAAATGCCGCCGCCCGTTTCATTGCCCCACTAAACGCAAGTACAATTTCCGCTAGGCTTATCTCTGGTTCAATTCGTACCGGCGCAACACTGTCGGCTGCTAACACATTGGTATCAAATATGTCTCGTTCTAAACGAGGCTGAATATCCAAATCTTCAGCGGCTTGTTTAACGAGTTCATATTCTTTCAGCCGCCTAATAAGTTCAGCGCGAGGGTCTTCTTCCTCATCACTATCGCTGCTACGTTTAGGTAGCAATAACCGTGATTTTATCTCGGCTAAAATAGCGGCCATCAACAGGTATTCTGCGGCTAGTTCTAGCTTTAACGACATCATGGCATCGACATATTCCATGTATTGCTTAGTGATTGTCGCCACCGGCAAGGTAATAATATCGAATTTTTGTTTTCGTATAAGGTACAGCAGAAGGTCGAGCGGCCCTTCAAACGTTTCTAAAATAACTTCTAGCGCATCAGGCGGAATAAATAAGTCTTCAGGCTTTTCTATTAACGCCTCACCATGAATAAATGCGAGCGGAAGCGGCTGCTGAATGGGCGATTGCTCACTGCTCATCGGTACACACTATTCAAATGGGGCAGGATCGCCCGTGCCACGGCGCATAATGACAGGGGTATCTTCAGATAAATCAATAACGGTAGTAGGCTGCTCGCCTAAATACCCGCCATGAATAATAACCCCAACCTGCTTTTCTAAATTATCGCGAATAACGTCAGGATCTGATTCTGCCATGGTATTACCAGGCAAAATAAGCGAGGTAGACATAAGCGGCTCGCCAAGGGTTTCAAGCAGCGCTAACGCAATGGCGTTATCAGGCACACGGATACCGATGGTCTTACGCTTCGGATTTTGCAAACGCTTGGGCACTTCACGGGTGGCTTTTAGTACAAAGGTGTATGACCCTGGCGTGTTATTTTTAATTTGTCTAAATGCCGTATTATCCACTTTTGCGTAAATAGATAATTCAGACATATCTCTGCACATGAGCGTGAAGTTGTGGTCTTTGCCAATATCTCGAATGCGGCATAGTTGCTCTAAGGCTTTTTTATCTTCCATCTGACAACCAATGGCATAACCAGAGTCGGTAGGATAAACCACTACCGCCCCTTCACGTATAAGCTCACAAGCTTGGTTCAACAAACGTTGCTGTGGGTTTTCAGGATGAATATAGAAAAACTGACTCATGATAATGTCCTGTTCATGCCTATTGCTTGGCTATTGTTTAGCGAAAGAAGGCAGCTAATACCACGCTGCGAACCACTAGCCGCTAATCGTTAATACTAGGTGCTGATTGGTTCACCGCGTCAGCAAACCCCTCAACCACTGGCCAATCGTGCCATATTGGCGTTAAGTTACTGCTAATACCCAAATTCTTACCTAGCTCGGTCCATCGTGATGGAAAGTGAAAATCAGAGCCTGCCGAAGCCAATAAATCATGGCTAGCGGCGAGTTCATTCACCAGCGCTTGCTTGTCTTTGCTAATACCAGGAAACGCAGTTTCAATTGCATCGCCGCCCGCTTGGGCAAATAAATCAACTAATCTACGTAGCCATTTTGCGGTCATGTCGTAATGAACGGGGTGTGCTAGCACGGCTTGGCCGCCTGCACCGTGGATCCACTCAATGGCAGTTTCAACACTTGGCCACTCTGCTTTCACCGCTGCACGCTTGCCTTTGCCTAAATACTTTTTAAAGGCTGCGTTCATGGTGCCAACGCCATAGTTATTCACCAGCACACGTGCAAAATGTGCGCGGGTTACCTGCCCTTCACCGGCTAATGCAATGGCCCGAGGAAGTACCCCTTCAAACCCGCACTTGCCCAACTTTTCCGCTATTTTTTCTGCTCTTACTTTTCGAGTTTGAGCCTGACCTTCAAGTTGCGCTAGAAATGTTGGGTTGGTTCTATCAACATTTAACCCCACAACGTGAATATCGAAACCATGCCAATTGGTGGAAATTTCGACACCGTCAATAATTTTCAACGGCCTTTTTTGTTTCGCCTGCGTGTTATGCGCCGTTTCTAATCCCGCCACTGTGTCGTGGTCGGTAATGGCTAATACGTCAACCTGCATGGTGTGCGCACGCAGTATAAGCTCCTCTGCAGTGAGGTGCCCATCGGAGAATTTTGTATGGCTGTGGAGATCTATTTTCAAAGGCTTTTCAATAATTGGTTGACACAAAGGTGAATTTGTTTTCTTCTATACGCACAAGTATACAGATTTACGCCTTCGATAACTATCGATGTTCGTACAAGATTGAACCAAACACGAGTTTATTCATGCAATTAATGACAATCACAACAGTAACAACTATTGCTTCTTGGTGGTGGCACTCCCTCGATTAACGGGTGGTGTGCGCGTTTATGCGTGAATAAAACACAAAAGGCCCGTATTTACGGGCCTTTTTTTTATCTTTTTGCAGTCGGAGAGTGGCAAAAATGAGTTTAGCGGAACTGGGCACAACCCCAGGCAAAGTCGAAACAATTGAGCAGGTTGGGCATTACATCGACGACCCTCTTGCAGCCTTCGCACACATTTGTGCCGAACGTCCTAATGCGTTGTTATTAGAGTCGGCAGAAATCGATTCGAAAGACGATTTACAAAGTTTATTAATGGTACAAGCGGCTTTACGCCTAGAGTGCACTGGAAACCGCGTTGACGTAAAAGCCCTTACGGAAAACGGCGCTTCCGTGTTGCCAATATTTAAATCTCAGTGCCCTGATGGGGTAACATGCGTTGACAGTACCGACACATCGGTCACCTTATTATGTGAACCTGCTGATGCGCAGTTAGATGAAGATAGCCGTTTAAAGTCTGCCAGCGTAATGGATACCTTGCGTATTATCGTGAAAAAAATCACGCCTATTCGTCAACATCCCCACGCGCTTTTTTTGGGCGGTGTATTTGCCTATGACATGCTCGCGGGATTTGAATCGCTTCCTCATGTAGAAGATGGCGATAATGATTGTCCAGATTTCGTTTTTTACTTGGCTGAAACGCTTATTACGGTAGATCACCAAACTCGCGAAACCCACTTGATTGGAAGCGTGTTTAGTGGCGAAGACGTAGCCCAGCAATACTTTGGAATTTCCCAGCGCTTAGAATCATTGCACCAGCAATTGCAATCTATGCCTGAGACACCTACTTTAACTTCTGGCGCAGGTATTGATGACGCTGTTATCGGTGGAGACATTTCGGTAAACGTAGATAAAAGTGATGAAGAATTCTGTGACAATGTGCTTGAGTTAAAACAGCACATTCTTGCAGGGGATATTTTCCAAGTAGTGCCTTCACGTACATTCTCACTGCCTTGCCCTTCTCCGCTTCTAGCTTATGCGCATTTAAAAGAACAAAACCCCAGCCCTTATATGTTCTATATGCAAGATGAAGCCTTTACTATATTTGGTGCTTCACCAGAGTCTGCACTTAAATATGAAAGCGAAAGCAACCAAGTCGAAATTTACCCCATTGCTGGTACTCGCCCTCGCGGCAAACGCCCTGACGGCACAATTAATCACGATTTAGACAGTCGTATTGAACTTAACTTGCGTGAAGACAACAAAGAGAAGTCTGAGCACATCATGCTGGTCGACTTAGCGCGAAACGATGTGGCAAAAGTAAGTCGCCCGGGAAGCCGCTTTGTTAAAGACTTATTGAAAGTAGACCGCTACTCTCATGTTATGCACCTTGTTTCCCGTGTTGTTGGCCAACTTCGTGACGATTTAGATGCGCTACATGCTTATCAAGCGTGCATGAACATGGGCACCTTAGTGGGTGCGCCGAAAGTGAGTGCCGCTACGCTGATTCGTGAAGTAGAACAAAAACGTCGTGGTAGCTATGGCGGCGCAGTAGGCTATATAAACGGACAAGGTGACATGGATACCTGTATTGTTATTCGCTCGGCATTTGTGAAAAACGGCCGTGCTTTCATTCAAGCAGGCGCTGGAGTGGTTTACGACTCTGCCCCACAAGCTGAAGCCGATGAAACCCGTGCAAAAGCGCAAGCGGTTATTAGCGCGGTTACCGCAGCACTCAAAGCGGAAGCGGAGACTCAAGCATGAGTATGACTATGAGCAACAAAACCACCCTATTCTTACTCGATAATGTCGACTCTTTTACCTATAACTTGGTAGATGAATTACGTGCGCTTGATTTAGAAATAAACGTATATCGCAACACTGTGTGCGCAGATATGTTATTTGAAAAAATGCTAGAACAAGCCACCAAAAGCCCAGTTTTGCTAATGCTGTCGCCAGGCCCTGGCGCACCAAGCGAAGCGGGTTGTATGCCGGCTTTACTTGAAAAAGTAGCAGGTACTTTTCCGGTACTGGGTATTTGCTTAGGCCATCAAGCCATTGTTGAATATTATGGCGGTACTGTAGGCCGCGCCACGCAAGTTATGCATGGTAAAAGCTCTGCCATCACCCATTCAGAAAAAGACATGTTTACCGACTTACCACAGCCATTACATGTAGCTCGCTATCATTCGTTAGCCGCACAAACACTACCTGACGCCCTTGAACCCTGTGCGTCTTGTGTTAACGATGATGGAACTGAAACCGTCATGGCCGTGTTTAACAAAACTGATAAAATGCTAGGCTTTCAATTTCACCCTGAGTCGATATTAACGGCCCAAGGTAGTGTGCTGCTGAAGCAAAGCATCGACTATTTAACGCAACAAGGATAAAGCCATGTTTGACGCTACTCCATTACTTGAAAAACTCATCAAACAATCGGCGCTGTCTCAAACCGAAGCTTACACGTTGTTCAACAGTATTATGCACGGTGAGCAAAACGAAGCCGTTATTGCCGCGGTGCTCACAGCACTAAAAATTAAACATGAATCTCCGGGTGAAATTGCTGGAGCAGCCAGTGCCATGGTTGCCAACGCCAAGCCATTCCCAGCACCAACCTATCCTTTTGCCGACATTGTTGGCACAGGTGGAGATGGTCATAACACCATTAACATTTCGAGCGCCGCAGGGGTGGTGGCAGCAGCATGTGGTGTGAAAGTGGCCAAACATGGCAACAGAAGTGTATCTAGTAAGTCTGGCTCTGCTGATCTGTTCAAACAATTCGGTTTAAACTTAGAAATTACACCGGAATTGTCGAGAAAATGCTTAGATGAAGCAAATTTCACATTTCTTTTTGCGCCGGTATATCACGCAGGCATGCGTTTCGCAGCCCCCGTCCGTGCTGCCCTGAAGACCAGAACCTTGTTTAACATACTGGGGCCACTTGCCAATCCAGCGGGCCCAACACATGGTGTGTTCGGCGTTTACTCCCCTGAACTGCTTGAACCTTACGCAAAAACCCTTATGCTTCTTGGCCAACATCGCGCCATGATTGTTCACGGCGATGGCTTAGATGAACTTGCTCTGCATGGTGAATCTCTTATTTACGATCTTGAGCATGGTGACATTCGTAAGTTAACCGTCACCGCGGAAGACTTTGGCCTTTCCTCATACCCATTATCGGCCATTGAGGGCGGCGAGCCAGAAGAAAACAAGAAATACATTGAAGCTGCATTAGCCGGTGAAGGCCAAGAAGCCCATCGCGCTGCCATTGCAATGAACTGCGGCGCACTACTTAAAGTTACCGGTACCGCCGATTCATTTAAAGATGGCACCGAGATGGCCATGCAAGCAATGAAAGATGCAAAACCTTTGGCAGTATTAAACCAGGTTGCCAAAATCAGTCAGGAGGTCAGCACTGATGCCTAATGTGCTAGAAAAAATTGTTGCCGATAAACGCATTGAAGTTGATGCCAGAAAATCGGCTTTGCCGCTTGAAAGCTTTAAAGCAGATTTAGTGCCTTCGAACAAAAGCTTGTTTGATGCACTGAATGAACCGAATGCTGGCTTTATTTTTGAGTGCAAAAAGGCTTCCCCCTCAAAAGGGCTTATTCGCGAACATTTCGACCTAGACGAAATTCTAGCCGCATACACACCCTATGCGGCGGGCATTTCAGTACTTACTGACGAGAAGTATTTCCAAGGTAAATTTGAATATTTGGCCTACGTTACAGAACGTGTAGCACAGCCTGTATTAAACAAAGATTTCTTTATTGATACTTATCAGGTTTATTTAGCGCGTCATTACAATGCCGATGCCGTATTGCTCATGCTAAGCGTGTTAGACGATGTGCAGTATCGTGAACTTGCTACCGTAGCCAATAGCTTGTCGTTAGATATTCTTACTGAGGTAAGCAACGAAGAAGAGATGCGTCGCGCCATTGCTCTTGAAGCAAACATTATTGGTATTAACAACCGTAACCTGCGCGACTTATCAACCGATTTAGCCACCACAGAACACTTGGTACCTATGCTGGAAAGTGCCACACACGACTTTGTGGTAATTTCAGAATCGGGTATTTATACCCATGAAGACGTATTGCGCTTAAGCCCGCTTTGTCAAGGCTTCTTGGTAGGCAGTGCACTTATGTCGCAAGCTAATTTGAAACGCGCCGTTCAAAGCTTAATTTACGGTTCGGTAAAAGTATGCGGGTTAACCAGTGTTGAACAGGCCCAACTTGCTTTTGAAAGTGGCGCGAGCATGGGCGGGCTAATTTTCGCTGAAAAATCACCTCGATTTGTGGCCGAATCAGTCGCAAAAGATATTGTAGAAACCGTTGAAGGCGATTACGTGGGCGTGTTTGTGAATCATGACATAGACCATGTTGCTAAGTTAGCTACAACGCTTTCGCTATCCGCCGTTCAATTACATGGCAGCGAAGATGCAACATATCGAGCAAAACTGAAAGACGCCCTGCCGTCACGTTGTGAAATATGGCAAGCCAAAGGCGTGAAAGGCGCTTTGCCTGAACAGCTACCTAAGTTATTAGAAGATGAAAATATCGATTATGTACTGCTTGATTGCCAAGTAGGTAATGCCAAGGGCGGTACAGGAGAAAGCTTCGATTGGGGATTGTTAGACAATATAGCCAACAAGCAAAAAATCATTCTAGCCGGTGGAATTAACGCAACCAACATTGCTCAAGGCATTGACGTGGGTTGTGCAACCATCGACATAAATTCAGGGGTAGAAAGTGCCCCAGGCGAAAAGTCGGCTGAAAAATTAGCCGAGCTATTTTCAATTTGTCGCCGCTATTAACACTTAGGACAACGCATGAATCAATTAGATACAAAATTTGGAGAGTTCGGTGGCATGTATGTGCCAGAGCTACTTATTCCTGCACTGGACCAACTAGAAAAAGCGTTTCTAGATGCGAAAGATGATCCTAGCTTCAACGAAGAGTTTTTGGGGTTATTAAAAGATTACGCAGGCCGCCCAACAGCAATGACGCTAACCCGCAACTTGGTAAGCAACCCTAAGGTAAAATTATACCTTAAACGTGAAGACTTACTTCACGGTGGTGCCCATAAAACTAACCAAGTACTGGGTCAGGCGTTATTAACAAAACGTATGGGCAAAACCGAAGTTATTGCCGAAACGGGCGCCGGTCAACACGGTGTTGCTACAGCGTTAGCATGCGCATTATTAGGCTTAAAAGCCCGTATTTATATGGGTGCAAAAGATGTTGAGCGTCAAGCGCCTAACGTCTTCCGTATGAAACTAATGGGTGCAGAAGTTATTCCTGTAAACGCTGGCTCAGGCACACTTAAAGATGCGGTAAACGAAGCCATGCGTGACTGGTCTGCTAATTACGATACCGCGCATTACCTGCTAGGTACGGCAGCGGGCCCTCATCCATTCCCCACTATTGTACGTGAATACCACCGTATGATTGGCGAAGAAACACGTGCACAAATTCTAGAAAAAGAAGGCCGTTTACCAGATGCTGTTGTGGCCTGTGTAGGTGGTGGTTCTAATGCTATTGGTATGTTTGCTGATTTCATCGACGAACCCTCTGTACGCCTTGTAGGTGTTGAACCTGCAGGTAAAGGGATTCATACCAAAGAGCACGGCGCTACTATTGTGACGGGTACTAAAGGTATATTGCACGGTGCGTACACTTTCATCATGCAGGACCAAGAAGGACAAATTGAAGAGAGCTATTCAGTTTCTGCCGGATTAGATTACCCAGCAGTTGGCCCTCAACATGCCTATTTAGCTGAAACTGGCCGTGCTGAGTACGTTGCCGCTACCGATGAAGAAGCGCTTAACGCGTTCCAATTGCTTGCACGTAAAGAGGGTATTATTCCCGCGCTTGAGTCTTCACACGCCCTAGCACACGCATTAAATATGGCCGACGAAGCAGAAGAAGAAACCATTATTGTGGTGAATTTATCTGGCCGTGGTGATAAAGATTTGGCTCACGTAACCAAAATTTTAGGGGACAAACTGTAATGGAAAGATATGCAGAAATGTTTGCGCGCCTAGACGCAAAAAATGAAGGCGCTTTTGTTCCTTTCGTGATGATAGGCGACCCTGATTTAGCACAATCTGAAGCGATTATTTGCCAATTGGTTGAAAGTGGTGCTGATGCGCTAGAGCTTGGTATTCCTTATTCAGATCCCATCGCCGATGGCCCTACTATTCAAGCGGCGAGTATTCGTGCGCACAAAAGCAACGTTACAGTAGCTAAATGTTTTGAATTATTGGCGCGCGTACGCAGTAAGTACCCACAAGTCCCTATTGGTTTACTTCTATACAGCAACCTAGTGATGGCACAGTCTATCGATGGCTTTTATAAAAAAGCCAGCGATGCAGGGGTAGATTCTATTTTGGTTGCTGATGTGCCTATTCGTGAAGCAGCACCATTCCAAAAAGCGGCTGATGCTAATGGAATATCACAAATTTTGATAGCTCCGCCGAATGCGACCGATGAAACCATGGAAAAAATTGGTGAGTATTCGAAAGGCTATACGTACTTGTTAGGTAGAGCTGGGGTAACTGGCGCTGAAACTGCTGTAGAAATTCCTGCCGCTGAGTTGATTGCACGACTAACGGCACATAAATGTGCACCGCCACTACTTGGATTTGGTATTTCTACGCCAGCACAAGTAAAGTCGGCCATTGATGCTGGTGCAGCGGGCGCTATTTCTGGTTCTGCTACAGTGAACCTGATTGCAGCAAACTTAGACAACAACGATGCTATGCTAAGTGCATTGGGTGAGTTTGTGCAGTCTATGAAAGCCGCTACTGCTAAGGGTTAAGGAGTCATTATATGCTTTATATGATTTGTGCTACCGATGTGGCAAACAGTTTGGAAAATCGTTTAGCGGCCCGCCCTGCGCATTTAGCACGTTTAAATGCGTTAAAAGATGAAGGTAGGTTAGTTATAGCTGGCCCCTTCCCTGCTATCGACAGCCCGGATCCTGGCCCAGCAGGGTTTACAGGTTCATTGGTGGTTGCAGAATTTGAATCGCTAGAAGCGGCACAAGCTTGGGCAGATGCTGACCCGTATATTGAAGCGGGTGTTTACGAAAGTGTAATTGTTAAACCTTACAAGAAAGTGCTTCCTTAGCGGTCACGCTCAGCGGTTATCGACCTGTACCTACTCTACGTTTTGTTGTAACTAGCAAAGGTACAGTAGCAATCGTGATGTTAACTGACTCGGCCTCATGAATAGCCAGCGTCAATTGAGCACTCAACTTGATTACCGCTCATAAAAAAGCCTGAGAGAAATGCTAACGCATTCCTTTCAGGCTTTTTTGTGTGCGAATCTAAATTGGAGAATCTGAATTGGACACACACTCCAATTACGTTTTCCACTGACTAAACCTAAATTGGACACACACTCATGTTCTGGCAAATTCCGACACTCGAAAACATTTTTAATTTAGGACAGACACTCCAATGATGTCTTCGGCTAACTGAATGCTAGAGTCTAAATTGTAGAGTCTAAATTGGACACACACTCATATTCTGGCAAATTCAGACACTCGAAAACATTTTCAATTTAGGACAGGCACTCCAATGATGTCTTCGGCTAACTGAATGCTAGAGTCTAAATTGGACACACACTCATTTGAGCATTCTAGCTACAAAGTCACTTTATCGTGTTCGCCCATTTCATCAGGTGAAATGGTTTTGCCGGTCATCAATTTAAACATTCCTTTAAGGGATGGGTCAGCCTCCCAAATCTCGGCATCCGCCAAATTAAATCGCAGCATGAGTAAATTCGGATCGTCCTTACCTTTCTCGTACCAAGCTTCTACGCCGTTAGACCAATACTTGTCGATAATATCTTGACGAGTTTCCTGAACTAATGTTCCGCGAATACATGCGAACACGTCATGCCCTTTTGATGAAAACTGTACCATGGCTTCGCCACCTTCAGCGATGCGATTATCTTTTGTGGTGTAAAACCAAAACTCGCTATTAGCATGCTTATCGAGCTGGGCACGCATTGGTTCAGCGTGCGTGTTTTTACTAGTAAGGCTTACCATTACATTTGGACTGCTAGACATAGCTTCCCACATTGCCGTTTTAATATCGTGCGACATATTGCCTCCGTTGCATACATTTGAATAAACTTACCCAATTACAATTCACACTACGTGCCAGAAAATCTCTAGACGCTACAGGCCAGGCCACATAGGGGCTGAATAGGCAGAGTTCTTTGTGAAAGAGTAAAACTCTTGCTACTACTACCTATAACCTGTTCACTCTTGCGGTAAGTTTTTCACACCGACTAAGATTGGACACACACTTAAATTCGAAAGAAAAGTTAGACACTCTCTTTAATTTAAGCCCATTTATTCTTAGCCCTTCATATTGGACAGTCACTCAAGTACGAGTATCTTTTGTCACCCGAAAAGTTGAAATTGGAGTGTGTGTCCAATCTAGTACCTTGTTGAATTGCTTGTAAACTTAAGTGACTGTCCCACATTCATAACCTCATTAGCCCTTAACATCATTCTTGTTATCGCTTTATGTACACGCACTATTTGGCAAGGTAGACTTACACAGATATTCAGTAATGGTTCAGCTCCGGTCTCTATACTAGGTTCCTATCGGGCTTTGCCTGCTTTTTTGGTGAGGATATATGGTGAATACACTTCGCGCTGTGGCTTTAGTGCTAACACTGTTTATGTGCAGTGGTGGTAGTGCCTTCGCGCAGCAGGAAAAAAGTGGTGAATTAAGTAAAAGCCAAGCTGTAGAACGTGCCCGTCAGGCAGAATCTGGACGTGTGCTTCGTGTAAGCCAGACTAACCAAAAATACCGCGTTAAAGTTTTAAAGGAGTCGGGGCGAGTTGTTTCTGTTGATGTAGACAAGCGCTCTGGAAAAGTGAAGACCTCTAAGAAGAATTCAAAGGATTAACATGCGGATACTCATTGCTGAAGACGACAGCCGCCTTCTAACCCAGCTTGATAGCCTATTACAGCAACACGGCTACAGTGTAGATTTGGCCGACAATGGCGAGCACGCGCTTTATCTACTCAATGAGTATGCTTACGACCTAGCTATTATTGATATCGGCCTACCTAAAATGGATGGCTTCGAAGTTATTCGAAATGCAAGGCAAGAAGACATACGCTGCCCCGTACTTATTTTAACCGCTCGTGATCGCTGGCAGGAAAAAGTTGAAGGTTTGGATGCAGGAGCGGATGATTACCTTACCAAACCTTTTCACAATGAAGAATTGCTGGCAAGGGTTAAGGCACTGATTCGCCGCGCCTCTGGCCAAGCAAATCCTGTTATACAGTTCGGCCCTATCTCGCTGGACACGGTCGCTGAAGAAATCACTGTAAATGATGCCCCCCTCGAGTTGACTGCGTACGAATACAAAGTCATGGAATACTTAATGCTGAACCCGCAAAAAGTAGTCTCGAAAACAGAGTTAACAGAGCATATTTACGATCAAGATTTTGATCTTGATAGTAACGTCATTGAAGTTTTTGTTGGCCGATTGCGTAAGAAGCTAGATCCAGAAAATAGCTTTAAACCCATTGAAACTCTACGCGGACGTGGGTATAGGATCAACCGCAATCTATGAAACAACTGTCGCTGAGAATAAGGAGCATTTTATTAGCGATGGGCGTACTTGCCCTATTTGCACCG
Organism: uncultured Alteromonas sp.; assembly: GCF_963976965.1. Lineage (NCBI taxonomy): Bacteria > Pseudomonadati > Pseudomonadota > Gammaproteobacteria > Alteromonadales > Alteromonadaceae > Alteromonas > uncultured Alteromonas sp. The sequence continues at coordinate 12,049 of NZ_CAXBMP010000021.1, read as the reverse complement.
CTTACTGTGGTTATTTTAGATGACGCCTATACCACAAGCTTAACCCAAGCCAAAATGAGTGAACTTAGACTCATGAACCTAGGGTTACTCTCGGCTTTCGAGCTAGATGACGACATTCCCTTTATGCCAGAGATTTTATACGAGGAGCAACTTAACTTGCCTGGCTCTGGCTATTTGGGTGTGATTGTTTTTCGCGGTCACGTAGTGTGGCAGTCGGCTTCAGCATTAGATTACACATTGCCTGCCCCGAATTTAAACGTGAACGTGGGTAACGAGCTCTTTGTTGAATCGTATATAGCCAATTTCGACAATGATACCGATTATTTCGCCTACGCTTTTACGGCTGAATTTGCCTCAGAAAGCAACTTCGAGCCAGTTCGTTTTTATATTTTTAATAATAAACACCTGTTTAATGAAGAGCGCGAAACTTTTATATCGGTGGTCTGGCGTTGGTTGCTTATCTTATCCGGCGGTTTGCTTGTGTTAATAATTGTGGGCATCAGCCTTGTGCTAATGCCAGTAAGAAAGCTTATTAGCGAAATTTCACTTACCTCTAGCGGACAGAAACAACAGCTTGACGCCCACTACCCTGTTGAATTTAACCCATTGAAACAGTCAATCAACGAACTGATTGAATCTGAATCTCAGCAGCGTGCTCGTTATAAAAACAGCTTAGGTGACCTTGCTCATAGTTTAAAAACACCACTGGCTGTAGCTTTAGGGGTTGAAAAGCTTCCCAAACAAGCCGTTGAATCTTTAAATCAAATTGACCAAATTATTCAACGCCAATTAAAACGTGCTAGTGCTGGTAAGACGGGGTGGCAAGCGGCTATTCCTCTGTTACCTATCACACAAAAAGTGGCTAACGCTATGGATAAGGTATATCAGCATAAGCAATTATCGATAACAATTGAAGCCATCAACAATGTCGCCATAAAAGCCGACGAAACCGATATTATGGAAATGGTAGGTAATCTGTTAGATAACGCCTGTAAGGCTGCTGACTCAAAGGTATTAGTTGCACTGAAAAACGAAGGAAATTGGGCTGTGTTGACCATTGATGATGATGGCCCCGGCGTACCTTCAGATAAGAAACAAGCCCTGTTAGAGCGTGGAACCCGATTAGATACTTACGCCGACGGGCAAGGCATAGGCATGGCTCTAGTCAGCGACCTTATTGCCATCTACCAAGGTAAACTACTTATCGAACGCGCGCCTATTGGCGGCGCTCGCTTTATTGTGAAGTTTCCGGTTTAAGCTTTCCCTTTTTTATCGCCCGCGCTAGACAATAACACCGCAAGCCATTGGCTCTCCTCTCGAGACTCTAATGCTATTTTCACCACCATAGTAAGAGGTACAGAGAGTAGCATTCCCACCGTACCCAATAACCATCCCCAGAAGATTAAAGACAGAAAAACCACCAAAGTAGATAACCCCATGCCTTTACCCATCAGCCTTGGTTCTACCATATTTCCCATAATTGTATTAACTAAAACAAAACCTAACGCCGCCATGCCTGCTGAAGCTAACCCATATTGAACAAAAGCAATAAGTACTGCTGGTAAGGCAGCAATTATTGAGCCTATGTTAGGGATGAAGTTCAACATGAATGCCAATACCGCCCACAAGAGGAAATGGTCTATTCCCATCACATAAAGCCACGTACCGATAATTAACCCAGTACCCAAACTCACCAAGGTTTTAATAGCCAAATAGCTATTTACAGAACGAATGAAACGGTCGATGTGTTTTAATTTCATGTCGGGGTCTGACAATGCAATGTGCAGTCGTTTTGGAATGCTGTCTGCCTCAAACAACATAAAAATAACCGTTAGCAATATAAGGAATAAGTTCGACAATACGCCGCCCATACCACTAATAAAATTGGTCGCTACCGACATCGCGGTGGCAGGATCTAAGTGGGTAGCAATCAGTTCTTGGTTAACGTTAATATTGTATTGTGCGAGCTTTTCTATAATCCACGAAAATTCGGTATCGAGCTGTTCCCTATATTGTGGAAGATTTTCTCTAAATTCCGTCATAGACTGTCCTACTAGACCAGCAAGAAGAAATCCAAAGACTAAAATTATTAGTATTACTAAAGTAATAGAAAGCCATTTAGGTACACCAAAACGTCCGGTCCAATGAATTATTGGGCTACACGCAATAGCGATAAATATTGATAAGAAAAAAGGTACCATAATCGTACTAGCGGACTTTATCCCCGCCATCACAACGACTAAACATGCGAGGACAATAAGTACTTTCGCTATGGGTGAGCGCAATTCCATGGACATTTTTATGCTTCATTCCTAATAAAAAACTCAGACACTTTACAGTGACTTATACATAACTACAAATACGAGAATACAATGACCTTCAACTTAGCCACAATTAAAATTAAAAACCTGAGATTGAGAACTTATATTGGTATTAACGAAAATGAAATCACCAACAAACAAGACGTTATCGTTAATGTGAAGATTGATTACGATGCCCAAAGAGCGACGGACAGCGACAATATGGAAGACGCGCTAAACTATAAGGTGATTACCAAGGCCATTATCAAGCTGGTTGAGGACAACCGATTTTCATTGCTCGAAAAGCTCACCGCCGACGTATTAAGCTTGGCTGCTGAACACTCATCAGTACGTTACGCCGAAGTTGAGGTGGATAAGCCGCATGCATTGCGATTTTCTGATTCGGTGTCGCTAACGCTTTCGTGCAATAAAACCGGCTGATTGTTTTTTGCGCGACATTTGATAAGCACTTTTATAGTCATTCTTATAGGCACATTGTATGAAAATTTTAATGTCAGGCGGCACTGGCCTCATTGGTAGCGCGTTTATTGAAAAGTTTAAAGGCGAGCATCAGTTTACTGTCATAACAAGAGCCCCAAAAAAAGCTAAGCACCTGCTGGGTAGCAATGTAGCGTTTGTTTCAGATGTGAGTGACATTGATGATATTGGAATTTTCGATGCTATCATCAATTTGGCTGGCGAACCCATTGCCGACAAACGTTGGACAGACACGCAAAAGCAAAGAATTTGCGATAGTCGATGGGATATTACTTCTAAACTTGTCGCGAAAATCAATAGTGCCGGCACCCCACCACCTGTATTTATTTCTGGTTCGGCCATCGGTTTTTATGGCAGTAAAGGTAGTGTTGATGTTACCGAGCAAACGCCCCCTCATGAAGAGTTCACACACGACCTTTGTGCCAAATGGGAGGCTATCGCTACCTCTGTCGCCCGCGACGAAACGCGGGTTTGTACGCTAAGAACCGGTGTAGTGTTAGCTGAAAATGGCGGAGCACTAGAGAAAATGGCACTGCCCTTCAAACTAGGATTAGGCGGCAAAATAGGAAATGGCGAACAGTATTTATCGTGGATCCACATTGAGGACATGGTGTCAGCTATTGCTTACCTACTTGAACATGATAGTTGCCATGGGCCGTTCAACCTTACGGCTCCATCTCCTACAACTAATAAAGACTTCTCCCACACATTAGCGGCAACGCTTTCAAGGCCCTGCTTGTTTACCGTTCCAGGCTTTGTATTAAAAATAGCGATGGGTGAATCGTCTGATATGATTTTAAAAGGGCAAAAGGTGCTCCCTGAAAAGCTCGTAACCTCAGGCTACACGTTTGCTTACCCTACTTTGCAAGGGGCGTTGGATGCAATTTATAAGCACTGACGTTCGGAAGCAAATACAGGATTGGACACACACTCGAACTTGAACTTGAACCAACCGGCTTTATGGGACACAGAACGAAATTGGACACACACTCAAAGTTAAGTGTGTGTCCAACATTTAATCGCAACATTTAATCGAGTGACTCGTACGACTATTTGTACCGACTTCAGATACTCACTTGAGTGACTGTCCGATTTATTTTTGTACTTATTTTCGAGTGACTGTCCCTTTCATCCCGCTTTCATCTCCCTTACGCTTTAAAACGGTCTTTCCTAACTTTCAACAGCTATACATCCTTTAGACCATCTTCCTAAGCAGTGCCGAAGTATTTAAGGTAAGTAACCGCCAGCAGCCAATTGCACCTAAAGCACCCACCACAATTGCCCCGACAATCGGTGCAATTACCCAATACTCTAAGTGAAGACTTGCAGTCATTTGAAACACGTTGGTTTGCAGCATAAACAAGCTGAGCTCATTGGCGAGCGCTGCCATGAAACCTGCAACAACACCTATGATGACAAACTCGAACACCACGCTTTTGCGAATTAAACTGCCTTTCGCCCCAAGCGTTCTTAAAATAGCCAGCTCTTGTCGTCTTTCATCCATGCTAGCTTGAACCTGGGCTATTAACACTAAACTGCCTGCTACAAGCACCAGCACTAAGATAAACTCAATGGCCACCGACACTTGATTAACAATATCTCTTAGCTGATTAATTCGCGCATCAACATCGAACATGGTGATAGACGCAAATGGCTTTAACAACGTGGTTAGTTGTGATTTCTGCGCTTCGGGTAAATAGAAGCTGGTGATGTAAGTAGGATTGAATGACGCCATGGCCTCAGGTTGAATAACAAAGAAAAAGTTAGGCTGCATGGTTTGCCAGTTCACTTTTCTAAAACTTGTTACCTTAGTTTTAACGATTTCACTGCCCACATTGAATGTGAGCATATCGCCTAATTCAATACCAAGTCGCTCGCCTACATCGGTTTCAACTGAAACAGCGAATACGCCTTCGTCTAATGCATCAGGGTTGTCACCATGCCATGTACCACTGGTAATCTCGTTCTCTTTTTGTAACGAATTACTCCAAGTTAAATTCGCTTCACGTCCAAGTCCTTGTCTACCTTCAGTATTTGAATCTTCCTCTTTAGATACTTCGGTATTTACACTGTCATCATTCACTGCAACGAAGCGCCCTCGTATTACAGGATAGAACTCTTCGATGGTAATTCCGTTTGATTTGAAGTGTGTGTCCAATTCTGTTTTTTGATCGCCAGTGATATTAATCAAAAAGTAATTGGGTGTACCTTCTGGCAACTGAGAGCGCCACTGCGATACCATGTCGTTGCGCATAACCAATACAACTAGCAACAACATGATAGTGACTGAAAAACTAATCAGCTGAACACTATTTTCCATTGAACGGCGTTTAATTCGCGCCCAAGCAAGCTGCCAAGGCCCCATTTTTCCTGAGCCGAATTTACGTCCCGCTGCAATCAGCAAAAAGGTTGCGCCTAGCAGCCCCGCGACTAAAACCACGCCAGAGCCAAACAAAATAAGGCTGATCATCAAATCTTGGCTATAAATCCACATCAAGAGAAATATCGCACCGCCTGAGGCCACATACTGAATGGTCCGAGAACGTAAATTAGTGCTTAAATCACGCCTTAGCACACGCAGTGGAGGAATTGAAAACAACTGCATCAATGGATAAAGCGAGAACAATAACGAGCAGGTTGCCCCTGTGAAAACAGCGATTAGCACTGGCCGCCAATGCCAAATAGATAACGCCACATCAACTTGTTCAGCAACTAACCACACCACAACTTGCTGGCCAATGAAGCCCATTATTAATCCAATAATAATGCCTAGCCCAGTAATAAATAGAATTTGAAGAAGATAGATACGGCGAATGACTTGCTTTGTCGCACCGAGTGTTTTCATGATAGCGACAGGGTCGAAATGACGTTGACTGTAACGCTGGGCTGCCACCGCAATGGAAACCGCTGCAAGCACTATGGCAAGTAAACTCGCCAATAAAAAATACCGCTCAGCACTGGCTACCGAACGTCCAATGGCCGATTCGTCATCTTCAACGGTACGCCAATTATGTAAGTCATCTTGCAATTTAGGGCTGAGCCAGTCGTAAAAATTACTAATAACACTAGTTTCGCCTTCAAAATAGCCCACGTAACGTGCCCGACTGCCAGGCCCGGTTATAGCCGTTGCATCCAAATCGGACAGTCTAATCAAAGCGATTGGATCGGTGTTAAATACACTGAACCCTGCATCAGGTATATCAACCAACACTTTGGTTACAGTGAATTCAGCATCGCCTATTTCAATACTGTCTCCCAAACTAAGCTTCAGAGTTTGAAACAACAGAGACTGCAACCACACTTCGCCTGGCTTGGGCAAATCTGTTGCCGCTTCTTTTTGTCCAAAAGGTACATCAGCAATATTAACCGTGCCTTTCAGCGGATAATTCTCGTTTACAGCCCTAAGGTCCACCAATGACATTTCGTCACGATGAAAGACCATCGACCGAGTAGTCACCTGCTTTGCCGTGTTAAGCCCCCCATCTCGAGCCTGCTGAAACCAAGTTTCATCAATGGGTGTATCAGAGCGCAACTGTGCATCAGCTGCGATAAAAGCCGCTGAACGCTCTTTTAGCGCACCTTGCAATCGCTCACTAAATAACGACAGCGACAATACCGCGCCTACCGACAATACAATTGCCAACAAGATAATGGTAAGCTCTCCGCGCTTCGCCTCATGCCGAAACAATCGCCATGCCAAGGTCGATGTCATGCTCATTTATAGGGCCTCCATCTAAACAGCCTCTGAGCGCTGACGAGGCGATACTGGGGTCGACTCTGTCAAAACACCCGCCTGCATGGTTAACTGCCTGTCACACTTAGCGGCAAGCTCGTTATCGTGGGTAACAAGTACCAATGTTGTACCTTTCTCTCGATTGAGCGCGAAAAGGAGCTCTTCGACTTTGTGGCTGTTTGTTGCATCCAAGTTTCCAGTAGGCTCATCGGCAAATAAAATTTTAGGTGAAGTAATAAAAGCCCGCGCAATAGCAACTCGCTGTTGTTCACCACCTGAAAGTTGATTTGGGTAATGACTCGCGCGATGCCCAATGCCTACTTGTTCAAGAATCTTACTCGCCATCTGCTTAGGGTTATCTAAACCCGCAATTTCGGCTGGCAGCATTACGTTTTCAATAGCGGTTAAGCTTTGCACTAACATAAAGCTTTGAAAAATAAACCCTACTTTTTGCCCCCGAAGTACAGCGCGAGCCTCTTCATCCATGGTATGCAGTGGTTCACCATCAAGGTGAATTTCGCCTTTGGAAACTTCATCTAAGCCGGCCAACAGCCCCAACAGAGTAGATTTTCCTGAACCTGACGCACCAATAATGGCAACGGACTCACCGGACTTGACTTCAAAAGAGATAGGATGAAGGATCTCAAGCTTACCTTCGCTCGTATTTACAGACTTAGTTACTTTGGATGTTTTTATCATATAGGGGTCATTAATTCGTGATTTATCGTTTTCGCAGCGCCGTTTTGTTCACACTGCTTTTATTAATACCGTTATCTGCATTATCAGATCAGACCGATACCATCGTCCCCAATAATTCAGCTAAATTACTGATTCTAGGTGACAGCCTATCTGCTGCTTATGGGTTAGATCAACAAGAAGGTTGGGTGAGTTTGTTACAAAAACGCTGGCGTGACGAGAATATATCGATCGATATTGTAAATGCTGCGGTAAGCGGTGAGACCACTGATGGCGGTTTAGCTAGGCTTCCGAGGTTAATTGAACAACATACGCCAAGCCATATTTTAGTAGAACTTGGTGGTAATGATGGCCTGCAAGGGCACAGTATCAGTAAGATTAGGAACAACTTGAGCGCAATTGTTAGCATAGCAAAATCGGACAATACAACCGTTTTTGTGCAAGACATGCAGATACCCACTAATTACGGTAAACGCTATACACAAATGTTTAGCGACACTTTTGATACCGTGTCAGAGCAACATGAAGTTACAAAAATTCCTTTTTTTCTTGAGGACATAGCACTTCAAAAAGACTTGATGCAACGTGATGGTATTCACCCTAACGCAAAAGCTCAGCCTATGATTGTCGAATTTATGTTCGAAAAACTGACGCCTTTGATCATGAATAATCAATAACGTGTGCTATGCTCTTAAACTTAGAATGTAAATGCGAAAACAAGTAACAACTTAATTTGGAGATTGTTATGGACGTTTCATCATCAACGTCAACGCCAGTATCGAATGTACTTCAGTCGCCACAACAAGAACCTCAACGACAGGTTCAACAACGTGCTAGTCAGCAAACTGAAGTAAGTGCGCCCCAACAGACGCAACAAGCGGCTCCTGCCTCTGACAGTAGAGTGGGTTCCCGTATCGACACTTACGTTTAATTGAAAACCCGCCCTAAGCACAGTAGTTTATTACCGCATTTCCAGCATAATTATTTCCGAACCACTCGGAGATATGGAAATGCCGCTACCTCGTTACAAGCAAGTCAATTTAGAAGTTACACCCTACTATCACTGCACATCACGTTGTGTGCGGCAATCTTTCCTTTGTGGCGTTGATGCTATTACTGGCAAAAACTACAACCATCGCAGACAGTGGATTGTAGATAGACTTCATAGGCTCACGAAAACCTTCGCGATTGACTTGTGTGCCTATGCAGTAATGCACAATCATACCCATGTTGTGGTGCATATAGCGAAAGCGAGAGCTGAACACTGGAGCATGGATGAAGTGTTACTTCGGTGGAAGTCTTTTTATCGCTGCCCCTCATTAGTCCAACGGTATCTCGATGAAGAAAGTCGAGGTTCACTTTCTGAAGTAGAGCTTCAAAAAGTTGAAGAATTAAGCGAAATTTATCGGCATCGGCTATATAGCGTAAGTTGGTTTATGCGCCTGCTTAATGAATTTATTGCGCGAAAAGCTAACAAAGAAGATGAATGTACTGGATATTTTTGGGAGCGCCGATTTAAGAGCCAAGCAATATTGTCGGAGAATGCGCTAGCGGTAACCATGGCCTATACCGATTTAAACCCCATCCGAGCCGGTATAGCCAAAACATCAGAACAATCAAACTTTACCAGTATTCAATACAGAATTAACGCATTGAAAGTAAACAAAGTACCTGCTCGGCTTATGCCATTTAATGACCAAGTTCCGGTTAATGAAATAAGCCTACCTTTCAAATTGAGCGACTACTTAGTGCTTGTAGATGAAACCGGTCGCGTTATGCGACCAGACAAGAAGGGTGCTATCCCTCAGAAAATGAAGCCTATCTTGGACAGACTTAAACTCTCTAATAATTCATGGATTACCCTTTCAACCAAACTAGAAAGGAAATTTACAGGCCCTATTGGCTCTGCTGAGCGAATTTGCGTGTTTGCATCAGCTTGCGAATATGGCAGAAAACCCAACATAGCTAATGCCAGAAGATATCTTCAATAGACGTTTAGGTTTTAGTTTTTTTAAGCGACATCAACAAAACACCACGGTTGATATGTTTTAAATAGTCTAGTGTGAGGCTTGCCTGGCTAATACATCTACAATTTCTTGTGATTTTGATAATCGCCTGATGTCGTTAAACAATAATTCAGCTTCAGGGTACTGCCTTTTTAAATAGCCACACCACTGCTTTATTCGGTTTGGGTAGTATTTGCCCTTATCGCCGTAGATTTCGTAGCCCGAATAGCGGATAAGCAACGCGGCCACATCTTCCCATGCCATAGGCGGTTCGCCATCACGAATACACCTTGCTAGGTTTGGCATGGCAAGTGCCCCCCTACCTACCATTAAGTTGGTGCAGGCGGATTGCTCCTGGCAACGCTTGCCGTCTTCTTCATTCCATATTTCGCCATTGGCCACTAATGGAATATCGGTATTTTGCTTTATTTTAGCGATCCAATCCCAGTAAGCTGGCGGCTTATAGCCTTCCGTCTTTGTTCTGGCGTGCACAACTAGCTCAGATGCGCCCGCTTCGGTTATAGCGATAGCATTTTCTACGGCAAGAGATTTATCTTCAAATCCCAACCGAATTTTAGCTGATACAGGTTGTGAGGCTGGTACGGCATCACGAACCGCTTTTACGATGTCATACAAAGCTTGGGTTTCTTTTAACAGAACCGCCCCGCCTTTACTTTTATTGACGGTTTTTGCAGGGCAGCCAAAATTTAAATCTACACCCGGTGAACCCAAATCAACCGCAGTATGAGCATTTTCTGCCAGCCATTGTGGATGCTGCCCTAATAATTGCACGCGCACAGGCACGCCGTTAGGGGTTTTGCCGCCATTATGTAGTTCGGGACATAGTTTGTAGAAGGTTTTATTGGGAAGTTTTTGCTCCACTACTCTAACGAATTCAGTTACACACTGATCGAACCCACCCACATGAGTAAGCATATCTCGCATTAAATGGTCGACAACACCTTCCATAGGCGCCAGCATGATTTTCATAACTAAAATTTCGCTAAAAATGAGTGATTAAAATGGGCGCGAGAGTGTAGCAAAGTGCGGGTTATATGACCATGCTATTTAAGTGTCGAGCAGAGTTTGTGTACGTTTTTTTGACTGTCCGATTTTATACATATTAATGCGTTACTGGGAGAAATTTGAGTGACTGTCCAAATTTGAGTGACTGTCCAAATTTGAGTGACTGTCCAATCCTAACTTAGGTGTGTGTCCAACTTTTGTTGTTTGAGTGACTGTCCAACCTTAACTTGAGTGTGTGTCCAACTTTTGTTGTTCTAGGCGGGTGAGGATGTTTTGTTTTTGCTGTGTGCTGTAATTCGACCAGTTGGTAATTTCCTTGATGGTGCGCTTACATCCGGTGCATACATCGTCTTCGTCAAGTTTACAGTTGGCAATACAGAGTGAAACTATAGTCACTAATACTTGGCCTTAAGGTTTGGCTTATTACTGGCATTATCTTTAGCGACGGGAGAGGCATGTAACATAGCATCAATTACTTTTTGCGTAGGTTCTTTGGCGCTCCACATACAAAGATGCACACCGAACTTCGCATTTAAAAATGCGTCGAACTGGGTTTTATCTTCATAATCCCCCGTCACTAGTTGTTGTTTATAACCATCATAAATTAATGCAGAAAATGTAAACACGTAAGCCTCCTCATCGAGAAGGCTTAACTATACATCTAGACGTCTAAACATTCAAACATCTAAACGTCTATTTTATAAATTCCAACGCTGCGGTGATTACAGCCACTTGGGCAGCGTTACAATTTTCAGCCGTTGCATTAGCGCTATCAGGATAAACTTCTGTTGTGGTTACATAAGCTGCATCTGTCATTCCACCGCAAAGATACAATGCTTTTTTGTCGTAACAAATCACACCTTCAGACAGTAAGTCAGCACCTATAATTTTGCCACTTTCATCAGCAGGCGCGATATGAGTTATTTGCTTAACTGCATCAATAATAGCTTCCTGAAATTGTTTTTGTGGATTCTGGGTATTAGCCACCAGATAAAAGCCATCAGGAATATTCCAATTATCATGAGTCGTTGCATCTCTTGCTGCTAATGCAGGCCTAAACTCACTGTTGTCCGTATCAGTGGTTTCATGTAAATCGACATGCAATGAAAATGGTAAGTTCAACGATTCAACAAATGCCATTAGCTGGGCTGACTCAGGTGCCGGAGAATTAGGGTAAAATGAACGATTAGGATCTAACGCATACTGATCCCAACGATTGATAGTCTCATAACCCCAAGGGCTAACGCACGGTACGACAATGATGGTGAAATCTTCTGCGTAGTCACTTAATTTAGTATTGATAAACTGAAGCGCGCCCTGTACACCACTGGTTTCATACCCATGTACCCCTCCAGTAACTAGCACCGCAGGCTTGGTTGCATCAATATCTTTAGGCATACCTTCAGGAGTTACGGCATACAAAGGGTATCGAGACTCATCGTAAGGCAACGCGCCATACTGCTTTAATTCAAACCCTTCAGGAATACTGCCTAACTGCTTAAGCACTTCATCATTATACGAACGCTTAATCGTTTGGCGCTGTTTCCATTCTTCTTTCTCTTCTTCACCCCAAGGTTTTCCTGGCGTGCCGATAGGATAATTTTGCATAAATAACCTCTTTGTTAACACGGCTATATTATCAAGTTGGTATTAGTTTGTATGTGGAATATCGATAAGAACGGCAGGAATTAAGCTGTAGAAACGAAAAAGCCAACCCGAAGGTTGGCTTAACGATATGGCGTCCCCAAGGGGATTCGAACCCCTGTTACCGCCGTGAAAGGGCGGTGTCC
>NZ_CAXBMP010000020.1:0-85709 GCF_963976965.1 uncultured Alteromonas sp. | reverse complement strand
CGCGACCCCCGGCGTGACAGGCCGGTATTCTAACCAACTGAACTACCGCTCCACAATTTCAATGTTATCAGTGAGTTAAATGAGTTGTTAAAACCCCTTGCCCTCACTGCGGCGCAGATAATACGGTTTAGCCCCTGCAGAGTCAATGCTTTTTATTAATAAAATTGTCATCTGGGCACTGTTTGCACGATAAATAAACACAATGTTGAAATATAATTCAATCAGGCGGGAATTCGTACACATAAAATCAGGAGGCTCTTCCCGCAGGCCACGTTCACCTTAGGATAGCTTACTTACACTTTTGTATTAATAAATAGCAAAAGAGCTCCCGCTACGGCGATACAGCCCTATTTAAATGGCGTATTTATTTACCCTACTCTTTACCCTACTCTGCCGGTTTCGACTTCTTAAACTTTGCCAGCAACTTTTTAAAGCCCTTAGGTTCATTATCAAGCGATAAGTCAGATTCAGACACCACTTTCTTCTTGGCCTTTTTATTTTCTTTCGTCGTGGCTGCTTTTGCAGATGCAGGACCACTGGCTTTTCGTCTTTTTAGGATAATAATAACGGCAGCAATAACACCTATTAAAATGATGGTTCCATTCACCGCTAAAATAATCAGGGTTAGCGTGCCTGAATCCATTTCATCATCTTCAGCCATCGATTGTGTATTTTCTTGATTGAGAGATGTTGAATTATCACCCATTGCAAGCGGATCTTCACTGCCATCAACAATAGGATCTTCGCCGTCAATAAGCGGGTCTATCACTTCTGGCTCAGGCGCTTCAGCCACAAAAGTATATTCAGGAACATCCAGTATGAAGTCTCGGCCTTCTGATGTTGTGCCATAGGCGGTTAGTTTAACGCGATAAACCCCCTCTTCGTACGCCACGATAAGATGCTCTCGCACACTATCGCCGCCTTCGGTTAACGAAAAGTTTTGAATATCTGCGTTTGGAAATTTAATTTTGCCGTCAATCAGGAGTGACTCAATATTCACTAGCTCGCGGTTCACATCAATGAGCAGCGTGTGATAACCGTCTCCTGTGCCATCGGTAGCGTCTAATTCAACATCCACATAAACAGGGTTGTTGTAAAGGATAATGGGTGCACCAATTTGTTCTCGCGTGAACATTGGCGTGTCTACTCGATAAACAGGCTGCCATTTACCTGCTGCAACTTTTAAATTGAATTGGCCAGTGAACACGCCATCCATTGGACGCTCATCCATACCCCGACCGTTATCTTCAAACTTTGCAATTTCTGCATCGTTAGCACCAAAGTTGTCGTAATTAGGGTCATTTGCACTTACAAACTCAATAGACAATTCCACGACATCACGGAACTGTTTGTTATCTATTTTTTCGCCGCCGTTGGTTAGGTAAGCCGTAGATTTTAATATTTCGCCCGAAAAGAGAATGCTGGGAAGCGATGTGGCGTGAAGCTTAATATCAGAAATGACCATAACCCGACTTGCAGGGTTAACCTGACCTACCGCCTGCCAAGGGCCAGGCATAGGGTTTTCAATAGTGATCATGTCGAAGGTGTCGGCATCGAACCACTTAACGTTGGTCTCGTCCACCCGGCCTTGAAATAACTTTGAACCATCGGGGCGAACTAATACTACGGGGGCAGAGCCGTATTCGCGAAAGAAAATCATGGAGACCTCTTTCACGTTGTAATCAATACGAAAACGATTCTGTAATAACTTAATCGAGTTCTCGTATTCATCCCCCAAGTCAGTAATAGGAGAAGGCGCAGTGTCGGCTTGCGTGTCCTGTGATGACGGAGCTGGCAGAGAAGTATCTTGTGAAAATACCGTTGAAGTACATCCTAATAGGCACAACGCCAACACTAGTTTCATCACACCTACTTTCACTGTTGCCCGCTCCTTTGGAAATGTATTTTAAAAATGGTTAAGTACGTCTAGCAGCTAAAGCAACACACCATAACCTGCACCTGAATTAGCTATGCATCGTTTTGCTCTGGGCGCCACAAACATTTACCCCCTGCTTTTTCTACAATATCTAAACGGGATTCATGCTGTGCTAATTCATCGGCGCTAGCTTTGATAACCTTTAATTTATTTCCGTTTCTGTTCAACCGGCGAAGTGCATCTGATTGGTTTTCACCGCTGCCCTTAGATGCCAAATTAAGCTTTGTCTGCCCACCGGTCATTAGCAGATAAACGTCGGCGAGTATTTCAGCATCCAGTAATGCCCCGTGAAGCTCACGGTGGCTGTTGTCTATGCCATAACGCTTACACAAGGCATCTAGGTTATTTTTCTGCCCTGGGTGCATTTTGCGCGCAACCGCCAAGGTATCAAGCACACTACAAATATCTTTGGTGATAACGCCACGGGTTTTCGGTTCCATCCCAAACTCGTGATCCATAAAGCCCACATCGAAGGGCGCGTTATGAATAACTAATTGAGCACCGCGAATAAAATTCACAAAATCTTCGGCTACATCTCTAAATGTAGGTTTGTCGGTTAAGAACTCATTCGTAATACCGTGAACATCTATCGCTTCTTGTTCAATTTGGCGGCCTGGATTAATGTATACATGAAAGTGATTGCCAGTAAGTTTACGGTTAACCAGCTCAACACACCCAATTTCAATCACTCGGTGACCTTCTTTAGGGTCGATACCTGTAGTTTCTGTATCTAGTACAATCTGACGCATGATTCCTCTAATCTTACCTTTTGTTTTTTGATAGTATATCAACCCCTTCGCCACAGGCTAAGGGAAAAGCGAAATATGAAAGTAAATAATTTAAGGACACCCAGTGGCTCAAAAAACCATTCACATTTTTACTGATGGCTCATGCCTTGGAAACCCAGGCCCTGGCGGTTATGGTGCTGTTTTAGTTTATAACAGTCACCGTAAAGAGCTAAGTGGCGGATTCGCGCATACTACCAACAATCGTATGGAATTAATGGCGCCTATTGAAGCATTAAACAGTTTAACTGAGCCCTGCAACGTTGAATTGACGACAGATAGCCAGTATGTGAAAAACGGTATTAATCAATGGATCCACAACTGGCGTAAGAACGGCTGGCGCACATCAGACAAAAAAGCGGTAAAAAATGCCGACCTTTGGAAGCGCCTTGATGAAGCAGTTAGCAAGCATAAAATTAATTGGCACTGGGTAAAAGGCCACTCGGGTCATCCTGAAAATGAACGCTGCGATGATTTAGCTCGGGGTGCGGCAGAAGCCAAACCAACAACACCAGATAGTGGCTTTACAGGCTGATGGCTTTAAGGGCTACTAGCTTACAAGACCAATAGATTTGAAAGCAAATACCTCTATAGGTATAGGTAAAGGTTAGCGATTTTGCAAAAAGAAAAGGCTGCATCGCCTTTTCTTTCGTTACGCTAAATTGTTTTTATGTTTCGCGTCTCACTACCACTCTACAACTATCTTTCCTTGCGTGTTGTTACTTTCTAATCGTGCGTGAGATTTTGCGACATCATTTATTGCGTATACCGTATCTATGTTTACGCTAAGCTCGCCGGTGGTGAATGCTGGTAAACAGGTTGTCGAGAAGTCACTAATAAGCGCGCTTTTGTATTCATCCGTTCTATTGCGCAGCGTAGTACCTTGTATTCTGGCTCGTTTACCCAGCATCAATGCCATATCTAGGTTATCGGCATAACGCCCAGCTAACATGGCGAGGTAAACCACAATGCCATCGCGCTTTAGAATGTGAAGGTTCCGATTTAGATAATCGCCCCCCACCATATCAAGCACCATATTAACGCCTTCAGGCCAATTAGCTTTTATCTCTTCAGCAAAGTTTTTATCTTTATAGTTTATCAGCAGGTTAGCGCCGTTTTGCTGGCAGTGTGCTAGCTTTTCTTGGGATGACGCGGTAACGGCGCTTTCTACTCCCCAATAATGACAAAGCTGAGTAGCAGCTAATCCCACACCACTAGCACCACCGTGAATGAGTACTCGCTCTGCTGGTTTTACATTCGAAATAAGGCGCAAGCATTGAAATGCAGTAAGAAACACCTCGGCAAGCCCTGCCGCCGAGCTATACGGCATGTTTTCGGGAACGCGCATTAAGTGCTGCGGGTTAACGGCAACTTGTTGTGCATAACCACCGCCCGCGACCAATCCAAAGACCTTGTCCCCCACTTTCCACTCACTAACTGTAGCGCCAACCTCTATGATCTCACCGGCAACCTCAAGCCCTAAAATTTCACTTTCACCAGGGGGCGGTGGATAGTGCCCTTGTCGTTGCAGTGTATCGGCACGGTTCACACCAAAGGCGTGTACTTGCACTAGCACTTTGTCGTCGGTGAGTACGGGTGCATCAACCTCTGCTATTGTTAGGCCTTCAGGTGCACAGCCTTCTTCGAAGTTTACAAATTGCATTAGTATCCTCTTTTTTGGAATTTCACTGGGGGTGCAGTGTGTTTTTGCACGTTAGTGATAGCATGAATAAATACGTTAACCTATGACTACGTGGATGATAATTTTAAGTGCATAATTGAGTTTGGAATTTTAGCCTCATATCACTAACACTTATCTTATTGTGCAAAATTAGACTTCAAATAATGTAACGTAATGCGATTAAAACAAAACTCATGATCACCAATAGTTTGCTATAACTTTATGTGTTTCCACTCGCCTGCGCGGCCTAAACAACTTTCTATCAAACTTAGTAAAATAGCTAACGTCTGGTCAGTAAACGGGGTAATCATTCGCATAGGCAACGCTTTATCGCTATACTTCGCCCCGCCGCTTACGTGTGGTTGCAAGAGCCGTTCACTTGCTAAAGGCTTTTTATTTGGCTAAAGGCTTCTTATAAGGCTAAAGGCTTTCAATGCAATACCCACTTCCTAGCTAATTCAAGAAATAGAGTACGTTTCATGTCATCACAAGTTATTTTGCACCCTAATAGAGATAAATCCCTTCGTCGTCGCCACCCTTGGGTGTTTGAAAGCGCCGTGGCAGAACTAAAAGGTAGAGGGCGCAGTGGTGACACTGTTGATGTGTTCGATTCAGAAGGTGATTGGTTAGGTCGCGGCGCCTATTCACCTACTTCGCAAATTCGCGTGCGCATGTGGACATTTAGTAAAGAAGAAAGCATCGATAACGCGTTCTTTTTACGCCGTATGGAAATTGCGCTTAATTTGAGAATGCGTTTATTTGACCCAGAAGTCACCAATGCATTTCGCTGGATTGCATCTGAGAGTGATGGCCTTCCAGGTGTTACCATAGATTTGTACGACAACGTAGCCGTATTGCAACTATTAAGCGCTGGGGCCGAGAAGCACCGAGATAAAATTGTGTGGGCAATAAACAAGTTAAAGCCCGGTACCCACGTTTACGAGCGAAGCGATGTTGATGTACGTAAAAAGGAAGGTTTAGAGCCAGTTACAGGTGTGGTGAGCGGCGAGCCACCTATGCAAGTTACCGTGAAAGAAAATGGGCTTTCTATCATTGTTGATATAGAGAACGGCCACAAAACAGGCTTTTATCTTGATCAACGAGATAGTCGTGCTGCCGCTGCACATTATGCCAAAGACGCTGACGTGCTTAATTGCTTTAGCTATACCGGCACCTTTTCTTGTTACGCACTACAAGGCGGTGCAAAATCGGTTACTAATGTGGATGTTTCTCAACCTGCACTTGACCTTGCTAAGCAGCATGTGGCGTTAAATGGTTTAGATGAAAGCAAAAGTCATTACGTCAAAAAAGATGTTTTTAAGCAGTTGCGTGAATACCACGAACGTAAAGAACAATTTGATATGGTTATCCTTGATCCGCCCAAATTTATCGACAACAAAGCATCACTCACCCGTGCTGCCCGCGGCTATAAAGATATAAACCTGTACGGTATTCATGCGGTGAGAAATGGTGGATTACTGCTTACTTTTAGCTGCTCTGGCTTAATGCCAGCCGATTTGTTTCAAAAAATTGTGGCTGATGCTGCATTGGATGCAGGAAGAACCATCAAAATTATTGCGCGACTTAACCAAGCCACCGATCATCCTGTGATAGGCAGTTATCCTGAAGGGTATTACTTGAAAGGTTTAGTTTGTGAAGTCACTGATCTGTAATTTCTGGCGTACTTTTACATCCAACGAAATACACGTCACAGACGAATAAATCGAATTAATACAGGGTTACTGTTTAATTCATTAAGCATAAAAAAAACGTGGCACTAAGGTTCTATTAAGTGTTATTGAACTTAACTCACCTTTAGCGCCACGTTCTTCGAAAATTCAAATAAGAGGCAAACTTAGCAAACGCTTATGATGCCAATGTCATCTCATTTGAAGCAAAAGCCTGCTCAGGACCACTACGTAGTTGCTGATCGCTAGCTTGGTCATTAGGCTGGTTCTCAAACTTCTTCCAGACTCGCTCGTGAAAATAAAATACCACCGTATTCACAGCTGGCTCAACTAAGGCTACTGCCCCACCCACTACTGCACTACCTGTTAATAAATATGCCACTGTAAAAGCGACGGTGAAGTGCATACACGCAAAAGTGATTGTCTTTTTCATAATGATTGACCTAATAAGTTTGTCTCGAATCGTTAATGAGAATTATTATCGATTAGACGCATTAAAGACAATTGATTTTTACGAAGGGCGCCATCGACTTATTCGATTTCAAAATTATGAAGGGCGTTGCTTAGCAGGTTTAAAACAAGTCATATACGCGCAGTCATAATGTGAAGAAATAAGCTAGTGAGATAAGCCAACGAGATAAATCGGCGGTCATTAAAGCCCGTGAAACATACCGCCGGGGAAGTCGGCTAAATGATTGCCAATAATTTATCGATGACTAAATGTAATTAGCTATGGGTAGCGGTGAGAAAAAAGGCTAATCTGACTCACGAGAGACTCACGAGAGACTTCGTGAGTCATTGTAATGAATATACTTAGGCTTGCGAAAACACTATCAGCCTATTTCATTTCTGTGATTTCAACCCCAATCAAACAGCTAGATTCCGTGTCTGGCTCACAGCGAACCACAGTAGCAATGGCTGCTAGTGAAGGCACTTGAGAGCTTGGAGAATCTATGGCAACGCTAACTTGCGTACCAATTTCTATCGAAGGTTCATCAACTTCTAAAGACATGCCTGTTGCACTTATATCTTTACACATTGCTTGCATAGTGCGGCTCGATTCATCATCAGTAACCTGTAACTGACAAGGCGAATTAACCATCATCCTGAAAAAATTTCGCTTATCGTCGTATCCCAACATTTCTACATCTCCACTACGTATTCAAACCACATGTTGCTCTACCTGTTATAGGGCGAGCTTGGCTGCTTGTCAATCAGCCTGACCAATAATTGTCCATTTATATTTAGAAAATTAGATTCTGTCATTTGGGAAATTAAACAAGCCGCTTAATTTCCCAGCTAGAAGTCGGCTAAAAACAGTGAGATACGCTTTGCCGATATGGGGTAAGCCGTACCTAATGCTTGGGCAAATAAAGACACCCTTAATTCTTCAATCATCCACCGTGTATCTAATAATGCCTCTGGTACTTTGCCTTTAGGGTATTTACCACACGCTTTTTCCCATTCACTTAGGGCTTTTTCAACGGTGAGTTGATGCATTCTGTCTTTATTCGGATCAATCGGTAGTTTTTCTAAACGACGAGACAAGCCTTTTATATATCGGTTCCAATCGTTAAGTCGTGCTTCACCTATATCCGATACAAACCCTGGGAATACCAAACTAGAAAGATGCCCTTTGCAATCGCCCAATGCGTTTATCATGTTAAGGGGCACATTGCCTTTCATTTGCTTTTGGCATTGATGTGCGAGGGTTAAGCCCTGCTCTACCTGCTTGGCTATTTCTAATACTTTGTCGTTTATTTCAGCGCGCACTATATCTACGCAGGCATCGAAATCCGCTTTGCTACGAATATCTGTGTTGTGCTTTTCACAATATTCGCCCACCAGCGCATCTATACCGGCAAAAATACAATCATCAATAAGCGCTTTAATTTGCCCAAACGGATTAAAGTAAAGACCCAACTTCGCTTTATTGGGTAACTTACTTTGCAAGTAATTTAGCGGGGACGGCATGGCGTTTTTAATCAACACGTTCACACCTTTTCGGTGCATTGATTGCGCTTTTTCTGGCTCGCCTATAAGCGCGATATCTACCTTGTCGCCCTTTTCTACTAAAGCGGGGAAAGCTTGTACTTCAAAGCCACCCATTTTTTGCGCAAAAGTAGTAGGCAGTGTGTCGAAATCCCAACTTTCAATACCACTACGCTCAAGCTCAGGCGTAGCCGCCTTTTCAAAGGTTTCTTTTACTTGCCCCGCACATTGCTGTTTAAGAGCGTGTAAATCGTCTGAGCGCGCAATGGTTTCGCCTTTATCGTTTACTACCGTAAAGTGCATAATCAGGTGTCTATCTAGCTGCGACAGATTCCATTCATCTTCTTCTACGGTAATACCTGTCATTTTACGAAGCTTGGCGGTAACCGCCTCTACAAGGCTTATGGGGCGGCCATTTTTATCCGTCTCGCTAATATCTGCAATGCAGGCATCCGCAAAGTTAGGCGCAGGCACAAAGTTGCGGCGTAAGCGCTTTGGCAAGGTTCTGATCATCGACACTATGCGTTCATGTCGTAGCCCTGCCACTTGCCAATCAAAGCCAATATTTTCCACTTGGTTGAGTACCGGCAAAGGAATAATCACGCTAACACCATCGTCATCCGCATTCGGCTCAAAATGATAACGAAGCCCCATGGTGATGTTGCCCTGTCGCCACGCATCTGGAAAGGCGTTTTCTATGGCTTGGCCTGGCTGCTGGCGATACACGTCATCCTCGGTAAAGGTAAGCACTTCACTTATCTTTTCGGTACCAGACTTTTCGCCGCCCGCTTGCTTAACTAACGCTTCTTGGTTTTTATACCATTTCTTAAACGCGGCTTCGTTGTTCGCTTCTACCGGAATACGCGAGGCATAAAAACGGACTAATTCGTCGTCATCAACCAAAAGATCTCGGCGTCGGGTCTTTTGTTCAAACTCATCGGCTTGTTCTAATAAAGCTTGGTTCTCTTTCAAGAAACCAAAATTCAGCCGCGTATTACCTTCAACTAAGCCTTCCCGAATAAAGAGTTCGTGACATACCGGCGGGTCAATTAGGCTATACACTTTGGCTCGTTTCATTACTATAGGTAAACCAAACAAGGTTACTTTTTCAAACGCGATAACTGCACCGCGTTTTTTCGACCAATGGGGCTCAGAATAACTATGCTGACTAACATGCCCAGCTAAAGACTCTATCCACGCGGGGTCTATTTTTGCCACCATACGTGCGAATAGCTTAGAGGTTTCAACGAGCTCAGCCGCCATTACCCATTTAGGTTGCGATTTAGAAAGCCCAGAGCCTGGGAAAATCATAAAGCGGGTATTGCGCGAACCTAAGTATTCTCTGTCTTTATCTTTAAAACCAATATGCGAAAGCAAACCACTGGCAATGGCTTCGTGAATAGCTTGATAATCTGGCTCGTTTTTCACAATACCAAAGCCGAGTTCGGCCACCGACTTTTTAAGTTGGCTAACAATATCTTGCCATTCGCGCATACGCAGATAATTAATAAATTGGCTCTTACACCACTTACGAAGGTGGTTCTGGCTTAATTCATTTTGCTGCGCTTTAAACGCGTCCCACAGGTTATACAAACTAATAAAGTCTGAATCTTTATCGGTATATTCGCTGTGCTTTTCATCCGCCTGTTGACGTTTATCTTGTGGGCGCTCACGAGGGTCTTGAATAGATAGCCCCGCGGCAATTACCATGACTTCCATTAACGCATTGGTACGCTGCGCTTCAACCACCATACGGGCGTAGCGCGGATCGATAGGTAAACGGGCAATCTGTCTGCCCATTTTGGTAAGCTGCATACGGCCTTTTTGTTTCACGATGGCCTGAATTTCTTCTAGCAACCTAAAGCCGTCGTTGATGTTGCGGTTATCGGGTGGCTGAACAAATGGAAAATCAGCAATATCTCCTAACCCCAACGCAAGCATTTGCAAAATAACTGAGGCCAAATTCGTACGCAGTATTTCTGGGTCGGTAAATTCAGGGCGGCCAAGGTAATCATCTTCACTGTATAAACGAATACAGATACCATCGGAAACACGTCCACATCGCCCTGCCCGCTGATTCGCAGACGCTTGCGATATCGCTTCTATAGGCAACCGCTGTACTTTACTGCGAGCGCTGTAGCGTGAAATACGCGCCACACCTGGGTCGATAACATACTTAATGCCCGGCACAGTTAACGAGGTTTCTGCCACGTTGGTAGACAACACAATGCGCCTACCGGTGTGAGATTGGAAAATACGGTTTTGTTCTGCGGCGGAAAGCCTAGCATACAAAGGTACTATTTCAGTATTGCGGTATTGCCTGCGCATGAGCGCATCTTGGGTGTCGCGAATTTCACGCTCCCCACTTAAGAACACTAAAATATCGCCCGGTTTCTCGGTTAATAGCTCATCAACCGCCCCCACAATGGCGTCGGTTTGATCGGTATCGTTCTCATTGTCTTCAGGGCTGTGATAACGAATTTCAACCGGATACGTACGTCCGCTCACTTCAATAATAGGCGCATTATTAAAGTGCTTCGAGAAACGTTCGGGGTCGATGGTAGCCGAGGTAATAATGAGTTTAAGTTCAGGGCGCTTGTCTAATAGCTGCCTTAAATAGCCCAGCAAGAAGTCGATGTTTAAGCTACGTTCGTGGGCTTCATCAATAATAATGGTGTCGTATTGATTCAAGAAACGGTCGTTTTGCATTTCTGCCAGCAACATACCGTCTGTCATCAGTTTTACGTAGCTTCGCTCGCTAACCTGATCGCTAAAACGAATCTTAAAGCCTACCTTTTCACCAAGCGGCGTGTTGAGCTCTTCAGCAATACGAGTTGCCACACTGCGAGCAGCCAATCGACGTGGCTGGGTATGCGCTATCATGCCACTGACACCACGGCCAAGCTCTAAACATATTTTCGGCAACTGGGTTGTCTTACCCGAGCCAGTTTCACCTGCAACAATCACCACTTGGTTGGCCGCAATAGCCGCTTTAATATCGTCTTTTTTATCACTAACCGGCAGTGGCGGATACGTCACTTCTGGCAAATTCTTTAGCCTGAAGGCACGCTTATCTTTTGATGCTTGAATATCGTTAACAAGCTTTTCATATCGATTGGCTATTTTGCTTTGCGGGCTATCTGTAGAAGCATCTGTTTGGTTACTATCCTTTACCTTTTCATCCTTTACCTTTTCACCGCTATTTAGCTGCTTCGTGAACTGCTGAACACGCCGTTTTAATGGGAATTTATCCGCCGACATACAATCATCGAGTTGTGCATAAAGCGATTTAATTTGAAAAGCGACAGGTGACGAAGGCGCGTTAGGTGAAGACAATTTACCATCCTACTTTTTAATACGAACTGGGTGATACGAACTGTACTATTTGTATAATCTGTATAATCTGTACTTGCGGTCTGTACTTACGAATTATAGCTGCGGTGCTTAATAGCAAAACGTGCTGTAAACCAATGTTGTAAAAACAACCTAAGCCGCAACTATACCAACCTATACGGCTAAACAGCGGGGAACGATCCTAGAAGAAGTGGCGCTAAATTTCCACCGTTAATCACGCTAGTTTGTTGCCTAGCTATTTTTGAGTTATCGCGACTTCACCACAGCCGATGCTTCTGTTAACTCATCGTCATTTTTTTGTTCAAAGGTGGGAAAGTTGAACCAGATAGCCAACAAGCCAAACACGAAGATAAGCATGGGGTACCAGCAGTAAGGTGTAATGGCAAGCGGCGATATACCGACTACTGCAGCAGCACTTAATAACTGCGCCCCGTAAGGCACCAGCCCTTGAAAGCTACAAGAAAAAATATCGAGTAATGATGCAGTACGGCGAGGATCTACTCCATACTTTTCATTTAAATCGCTCGCGATAGGGCCAGCAGTGACAATCGCAATGGTATTGTTGGCGGTAGTTATATCTAAAAAGCTGACTAAACCAGCAATACTAAACTCTGCGCCCTTTTTGCTAGTAACACGTTTAGTCAGTCGGTTAATCAGCCAAGTAATTCCACCGTTCGCATGCATTAAGGCCACAATCCCGCCAATGGTAATGGCTATCATGGCTAAGTCTTGCATCCATCCCATGCCTTTTTGAATGCTGTGCATCATGGTAAGCACGGTAAAGCTGCCTTGCAGCAAGCCAACCACGCAAGCACTTGCAATACCCACTGCCAAAACAGTGATAACGTTAAAGCCTGTTAGTGCAAAACCAATAATGAATAAATACGGCAATATGCGCCATACATCGTAATCTTTAGTTTCAATAAGCTCTGAGGTATCTACATCAACAAAGATTAACAGCAGTACCATGGTGGCCAAACAAGCTGGTAAAGCTACCATCAAGTTTGCACGAAATTTGTCTTTAAGCTGTACACCTTGAGTTCGAGTGGCCGCAATAGTGGTGTCTGATACAAATGACAAATTATCACCAAACATAGCGCCGCCTACTACCACGCCAAGGGCAAGCTCAACCGGTAAGCCTAAGCTGTTTGCCAGCCCCGCCCCAATGGGTGAAAGTGCGGTAATGGTCCCCATAGAGGTACCCATAGCAAACGAAATAAAGCAACAAATCAAAAATAGCCCGGGCAATATCATGGCAGTAGGTACAAATTGTAGTGCCATATTTACCGTAGCGTCGCGCGCACCAATATCGATGGTGACCGCGTAGAAGGCGCCAGCAAGAAGAAATATCAGCACCAGTAAAATAATGTTTTTATCGCCGCCGCCTTTGCAGAACGTTTGTACTTTTTCTGAGAAACTTACCTTTTCGCCTTTAGGGTTTAGGCATAGCCCATAACCTGCACTAATAAAAAACGCCACCAAAATAGGCATAGCGGTAATATCGTTAGTAATAAGGCCTGTAGCTACCACCAAAACAACAAATAATAAAATGGGCGTTAAACCCATTGGATTGGGCTTAGGTTGGCTACTTGAAATTGATTGCTGCACAGAAAACTCTACTTCTTTAAATCAGAATGGGCACGGCGTAAGGCCGACGATTATTGTATCTATAAGGCGCTTTACGTCTAAATAACTATAAACAAACGGGTTTAGATTAGCGCGCTTACATTGGTAGACATTTAAACAATAATGTAAAAACGAGTGAAAGGATAAAAGGTTTTGCACCTAATGCAAAGCAAATTAACGGGCGCGCAGCTCACTTGGGGTCAAACCGGTTAATCGTTTTATCGTACGGCGAAAGTTAGGCAGGTCGGAAAAGGCCATTTGCGAGGCGCTTTGTTCGTTGTTTAGCTTTTTAAGCGCCAGCAATACGATGGCTTGTTGCCGCCGTGCTTCTTCGCTTAGCCCGCGGTAAGTGTAGTTATGGTCGCTTAGCTTTCGTTTTAATGTTGCGGTACTGCACCCTAAATTTCTCGCTAAATCCGCTAAGCCTTTTTGAGGCTCTTGTAATGTCTGAATTCTTATATAATCGAGTAAGCTCAAATTTGGTGTGTCTTGAGGTGAAGCCGGGGTTTGCTGATATGCCAAACTACGCTGTGCCTCGCCTTGGATATCACCCTGAACATCACCTTGAATATCGCCTTGAACATTGCCTGCTTTCTCATCGGCAAACGGGAAAGCGGAAGTCATACAAGATTTGGGGAGGGTTATAGACATCAGGGGCGAATGAAAAGCAACCCGAAGTCCTAGGTAAGTTTCGAAATCTTGAACGTTGCGTGGTCTTTCTGAATCTATTGTAAAACTCAAAGGTAAACGGGTGCCAGTCCATTGTTTAACTAGGGCCACCAGCATGGATAAATACAACTCGGCAATAAATGGCCAAAGCTTATGGGCACCTCTTTTTTCACACCCCATAGTGTCTTGTAACACCCAAATATATTTATCTTGCAGCGAAAAGCGCTTAAACGATACCAAGGGAATACTCCCCCACCGTATTGCTGTAAGTGCTTCAATGGCCTGCTCAAGGTTTTGGCTTCGTTTAATATTGGCTATATCTTCACGTAGCCATATCCCACCTAAACTTTTACCTATCAAAAAGCTAACATCATTACCCTTGCACTGCCCTCTTACATTTGAAAATAAGGCTATACATTGTTTGGCACTAATACGCGTGTTTACCGTAAGGCTATCGTCAAAAATGCCCGTACCACGAAGTATTCTGTCTTTACTTGCGCCGCGGGGAATGGCCACGTCCAGCACTGCATTTACAAGGTGATAGGCAGGTATCACTTTGTCTGACTGAGTCACTGGTGCTGGCGAAAGTGTTTGCACAGGCCTTTGAGTTGGCCCTGAAGTCACCACTGAGCTAGCTATCACTATGCAGCGTTCCTGCTGCCATTTTTATTGCTTTGGGCGCTGTTGCTGTCTTCAAGCTGATGCAGCAAATGCTGCAAAGTATCGGTGAGCGATCCTTGTTGAGTAAGTGGCGCAACCACTGCGCGCGCACTGGTATAAATGGCGGCCGTGTCTTCTTTATAGCGAAACGCTACATGGCTAATACTGGCTCTAACTTCTTTTACAATATCTTGGGCTTCGGCTTCATTCACATTAGGCAGCAATAGCGCAAATCTATCGCCGGCATATCGACAAGCTAAATCTTGCTGTCTTAGGTTCATCACCACCAGTTGCGCGACTTCGTGCAAGTAGCGGTCGCCTTCGGCCTGCCCATAGCGCTGATTAAAATAAGAAAATTCATTAATATCAATAATGGCCACGTAGCCATCATTTCCCGATGCTTGCAATGCGGTAACCCGTGATTGCCAGTAATCGCCTCGATACAACTGGGTAATAGGATCTATTTCTTGGTGGTCTCGGTAGTCCCATTCTCGGCGCCGAAGCTGTAAATTGATTGCACGCTGTTCTAAATGCCATAGGTAGAGCGCCGCAGTCATGATAACCATGCCAATAGCGGCGGGTATCGACTCAATCATGCTGAGCCACAACGCGGAATCAGGGTAGCGTAAAAACTCATCAAGTAAGTCGAGTGTCATTGAGAATAGGAAAAACACTAAGCCCACAATTAACAGGCTAGTGACCTTACCTGGCGGCCGACTGGCCAATACGGCAACAATCCATCCTAGAGTCAGCAGTACTACACTGCCCTCACCCACGATGTCTAGGCCAGATATAATGGCGAGGGGCTTGGCGTTGCCAAAGGTCAGGCTCAAAGAGCTCGCCAGTGCAACCGTAGCAAAAGTAAAGAATAGCCAGCCTTTGTGATGACTGAACTGTGTGGCATTTCGTAAGGTAAACATGATGTCGCACTCTTATGGGTAGCAAACTGTACTTTTCCCGCGATTACCAAGCAATCGGGAACAAGCAGTAAAACAAGACTCAGGAAATATCCCATTTTTATCCTGATTGTCGAGGGTCAGTTTGGCTCATCAATGTGACAAATTAGTGGCAACGCACCTTTGAAATTAAAAAAAGTATCAAAATACCTAAACTTATTAGCATGTTACTAGCAGGTCAATTTAGCTCATCTTTCTTCCATTCTGATCATATTCGCCATTTCTGCCGGTGTTGATAGCGTTCTCGTCATGTAATTGTCATATCCACTTTTTACCGTATTCGGCATCGAACATGGCTCATACACATTAATCATCAAACTACTTTGCACACATTGCTCACGGATTAAGAATGAAAATTAAAACCCGCTATTCTACATTACGCATTGCCTGTATTGCCGCCCTTGGCCTTTCACTGTCTAATCAAGCCTTAGCCGCTAATGGCGCAATTACCGGCACGCTCAACGACGCCGCAGAAGCGCGAGTGTACGTAGGCGCTAAAGTGAAACTTGTAGAGCTGAACTTAACCACAGAATCTCTACGTGACGGTAGCTTTCGCTTCTCGGGTGTACCTGCGGGTACCTACACCTTAGAAGTTTCTTATTTAGGTGAAGAAACGGTCACGCAGAAAGTCACAGTGAGCGACGATGCCACGGTACGCCCTACAATTGAGCTGGGTGAAGGTGACGAACTTGAAGAGTTACTCGTACTAGGTCAACGTAGTAGCCAAGCTAGCGCGATTAACCAACAGCGTGTATCTAACCGTATATCTAATGTGGTATCTGCCGATGCCATTGGGCAATTCCCCGACCAAAATGCCGCAGAATCATTGCAACGTTTACCAGGCTTGTCGATAGAGCGCGACCAAGGCGAAGGCCGTTTTGTGGGTATTCGCGGTATCGATCCAAATTTAAACAACGTGACCATTAACGGCTTAAACATTCCTTCACCAGAATCTGGTGTACGTTCGGTGGCACTAGATGTTATCCCTTCAGAGCTAATTCAAACCCTTGAAGTGTCGAAGTCGGTTACCCCTGATATGGACGGCGACGCCATTGGCGGCTCTGTTGAAGTAACCAGTGTTAGTGCGTTCGACAAACAACAAGATACGGCGAGCATTACCGTACAAGGTAGCCAAAATGACTTACGTGACGAAGTCAGTCCTAAAGTGTCTGGCACCATTACAAAGAAAATAACGCCTGATTGGGGTATTGCTGCTGCCCTTTCATACTTTGACCGTGACTTCGGCTCTGACAACGTTGAAAGTAATGGCGATGATGAGGTAGAACAACGCCAGTACACCATTACTCGCGAACGTTTGGGTGGAGCAGTAAATCTTGATTACCGTCCAAACTTTAACAACCAGTATTATCTTCGCACTCTGTACAGTGAGTTTTCAGACGAAGAATATCGCTTAAGTAATACCTTCACCCTAGACGGTGAAGATTCGGAAATTGAGCGTGGCAGCAAAGACAGAAAAGAAACCCAAAGCATCTTCACCGTGGCCCTTGGCGGTGAACATCAGTTACAAACATGGAAAGCAGATTGGCAACTTGGTTATGCCAAGTCTGATGAAGATGAGCCAGACGCGCTCTACTATAATTTTGTAACTGAAAACGACAGTATTGATGCGAATCTGGCCACTATTCGCCCTGCTATTACTCAAAATGCGGATGCATTGGATTTATCAACGTACGAGCTTGATGAAATTTCGTTTGAAGATAACTATACCAAAGACACTGAAACCAGTTTCAAACTCGATTTGGCCCGCCCTGTAAACTTTGGCAGCTATTTGGGTGAATTAAAATTAGGCACAAAATATCGTAGCCGCGAAAAAGATCGCGACAGCAGCATATTCATTTACGATGGCGATTTTGACGGTATTAATCCTGCTGATTTCGGTGATGACTCACCAGAATATTCACTAGGCGATTTTGGTCCGGGCTTGTCTCGTTCTGGTATGCGTGATTATTTCAACACTAATCGTGCTGCACTAGAATTGGCTGAACTTGATTCAGAGATTGAATCTAATGGTGCTACTTATGTCAATGAAGAAGATATTTTTGCCGCTTACATTATGGGTAGTGTTGATATTGATAAGCTTCACATTGTGGCTGGTGTACGCTACGAGCGCACTGATTTCAGTACCTCAGGCATGCGTGTTGAACTTATTGAAAATGAAGAAACCGATGTTGAAGACGTGGTTAACACGGTATGGGAAGCTGAACGAGATTACGATCACTGGTTACCCAGCATCAACGCACGCTACGCGTTTTCAGATAAACTTCAACTTCGCGCTGCGTATACGCAAACCATTTCACGCCCTAAGTTTGAAGATGTCGCTGCGTTTCAAATTATCGAAAGCAAAACTGAAGAAGATGACGGCGTTTTTGTTACCGAACGAGAAGCAGAAGTGGGCAACCCAGAGCTTCAACCTTATGAAGCACAAAACTTTGATTTATCTATAGAGTACTACCCAGGTGATATTGGCGTACTGTCAGCCGGTTATTTCTACAAAGATATTGACAACTTTGTGGTGTATGCCGATGTTGCAGGCACCGAAGGTTGGGAAGACTACGATGAAGCCATTCAAGCAATTAACGGTGAAAGTGCCAGTTTACACGGGCTAGAATTGTCGTGGGTTAAAGCATTTAACAACGGCTTTATAATGTCGACCAATGCCACCTTCACCGATTCAGACGCCACCACATTCCTAGACGGTGAAAAGTTTGAAACTCAACTGCCTAACCAGTCAGACACCATTGGAAACCTAACCTTTGGTTACGAAGCCAACGACTTTAGCTTGCGCTTAGCCATGACCTATAAGAGTGAAAACTTTGAGGAAATTGATGGCGACATGTTGCGTTACGAAGATGAACATGCCCAGCTAGATTTCACTGCAAAGTATTTCATTAACGACGATATGCAGGTGTATTTCAACGCAATCAATATCAATAACGAGACATTTTATAACTACTTCGATTCGCGCACTAATAATGCACAATTTGAAGAATATGGCCGAACGTTTGAGCTAGGTTTTACATGGCAAATGCGCTAATTAAGCGCATTATTTACCCCATATTTGTAAAACAAGATCTTACGCTTAAATATACGTTAAACCCTAAACGTCATACACAGGCGTTTAAAAAAATGGGCGCGCTACAAGCGCGCCCTTATTAGAGATAAATTCATGCGCGTACTACTGCTTCTTTCTGCCTTATTTTCACTCACGTGCCAAGGGCAAATCACATCACACAATTACTACCAACAACACCACATTAATAATCTTGAAGGTCAAGATAATGCTTTTCACTTTTTAGTGGTGGGCGACTGGGGCCGCAATGGCCATTTCTATCAACGGGATGTCGCTAAATGGATGGACATTGCCAGCTACCAGCTTGATGCTGAATTCATCGCCACTACCGGCGATAATTTTTATGATAACGGGGTGGCGTCGGTTGAAGACCCATACTGGCGTACTTCATTTGAAGACATTTACCATCAGCCCCATTTATTTGTTGATTGGCACCCCGTGCTGGGCAACCATGATTATCGCGGCAATTGGCAAGCCCAAATTGACTACAGTAAAGTGAGTCGACGCTGGGATATGCCCGCGCAGTATTATAGTAAAACGGTAAAATTAGAAGATAATACCACTGCGCTTATTCTATTTATCGACACTAACCCGCTAAACCCAGATTACGCCACTGAAGCGAAATACCAAGAAGCCTATTCTCAAGGCTCAAAAAAGCAATTAGCGTGGATAAACACCATGCTTTCAAACAGCAATGCTAAATGGAACGTTGTGATTGGCCATCACCCTCTGTATTCAAGTGGAAAACGTTATGGCACTACCAGCGCTATTAAAAATGTACTAGAGCCTATACTGCATCAGCACGGCGTAGACGCCTACATTGCTGGCCACGAACATGACTTGCAACATAACCAGTTACCCAATGACTCGCTGGTACATATTGTATCTGGTGGGGGCTCAGAAGTGCGCCCAGTAGGACATTACGACTTTACCCGTTTTGCTGAATCGACGGGAGGCTTTGTGGCGGTAAGTATGACTAATAACGAACTTGGATTTACCTTTATTAACCACAAAGGGGCCGTGATTTATCGCCATAAAGTGCAAAAGCTTAGCGCTGGAACAAAAGGAACTGGCAATGAATAAAGTAAAGAACAGCCTTACAACATTTGCCATAAAAACAACTCAATTCGCTTTTTGCTTGGCCGTTATGACAAGTGCGAATGCAGTTGCATCAAGCGTAGCCGACCTAACGCTAACAAAAACTGGTTCTAATGTTTCTACTGACTTTGAAACAACATACAAATTAAACGGTAAGACGATAAGCGTAACTATTAGTGAAACCAATGGTTTGACCGTTTCTGATAACAAAAATATGCTCGCGTCGCAAAAAGGCCACTTTGTTAATGCAGGAAATTACTTAGTTTCTGATGAATTAGAGCATACTAACAGCAGCTATATTCAAACCTTAGTATTTGATATTAACAGCCAACAAGTACGTAGCTATAAAATAAGTACTGAAAATACGCCAAACCACACCATTCGCATTATCCAAACATCAGCAACTGAAGTGAAAGACTCGGAAGCTTTGTGTAGTGCTAATATCGACGGCAAATTACAGTTCGTTAATATCGATGCCTTAGGCATGCTCACCCAGTACTTAGCGATACCCGATAAAAGCGATAGCACACTTACCGTTCATAATTTACGAACTCTGGCTATTGGTCCAGGCATAAAAAGTTGTGCGCTTGGGGTTAACTACAACGCTTCTGACATTTACGTTTCTGACTCAAAGTTTAATCGTTCAGCGGCACGTCACGCGGAACTTACCCTCTATTTAGCCGACGAGTACGCGGGTGTATGGGCCATGCCTGCAGATGAAGAAGCAGAGGTCGAGCGCACGCTTACCTTCAACCAGCCTGACACCCCGGTTGAAGGTGTTGCTACGCTTAATGGATTGGAGGCACGTAACTTGTTTTCCTCCAGCTCAGTTACAGACAGCACAGTTACAAACAGCCCTAGTACACAAAGCTCGCTTGCCGCGTGGGTAAGCCCAGAACACAACGGCCTTTGGCTGCACAATACCTGCGCCACAACCTTCTTTGGTTTTGATAAAGACATAGCCCCAGAAGATATCGCGCTGTCGGTAAAAAGCGATACGGTTTTCGCCAACATCTACGATGACAACTCAGGCAGCACCTTCACCACCGACATCACTAACGCCATAAAAGCGCTGTACGCTTGCAAAACAAGCCAAGCATCTCTTAACAAGACACCCACACTTAGCGATACGCTTAACAAGACACCCATAGTAAAAAAAGAAAACCTCACTAGAGAGACACCCATCACAAACGATGACGTCCCCACTAACAAGACACCCATGTTTTCTGCTATAGAACTGCAGCCTGTTTATGAAACCGATGTGGTGGAAAATTATGGTGATGCAGCCGATGATCCTGCTATTTGGGTAAACAAAAACAACCCATCTAAAAGTTTGGTGATTGGCACTAACAAAAAAGGCAGCCTAAATACCTACAACTTACAAGGTGAGTTAGTTGCCTCACACAAGGTAGGACGAGTAAACAACGTGGGCGTGGCATACAACTGGGCACCACAACACGATATCGCAGTGGCAAGTAACCGAAGCAGTAACAGCATGTCAGTCTTTTTCATCGATAAGAAAACTGGCGAGCTAACCTTCAACACTAACATCCCTACCCCGCTAACCGATATTTATGGGCTGTGTGCATTTTCAAACAATAATCACACCCAAGTATTAGTAAATAGTACTGATGGCCGGTACTTGCACTATCAGTTGAATACCTTAGAAGATGCTTCACGCGTTTCTGCCACCCTAATTCACGACTTTGAATTGCCGTCTCAGCCGGAAGGTTGCGTTGTAGACACCGATACACAAATTGCCTACTTGGGAGAAGAAGGTGCAGGCATATGGGCGTTGGATGTTTCTGAAGCCGAAACAATGCCTTCATCAACCCTTAGCAAAACGTTTAACAAGACACCCATGCTTATTGTTCCTATAAAATCCCCGGTTACCGCTGACATCGAAGGTTTATCGTTATTCGATGTAGACGGTGTACGCTATTTAGTTGCTTCTAGCCAAGGCAATAATCAGTACGCTGTTTATGAAAGCAAGGCACCTTATAGTTTGGTGGGTATGATTAGCATTGGTGCAAATTATGATAAAGGCATTGATGGGGTGTCGGAAACCGATGGTCTTGAAACCTCCAACGTCAATCTAGGCGGCCCCTTTAATGGTGGGCTATTGGTGGTACAAGATGGAAGAAATGTGATGCCTAGCCAACGGCAAAACTTTAAGTTTGTAGCTGGGGACGACTTAGCTGATGCTATTCGCACTCACGTAAGCACACACATAAGCAACTCACTCTAGGTAATTAACTGCTCTCAATCATTTTTCATAGCCGTTTTTATAGCCATATTCCATAATCAGGCGCCGATGAGCTGCTTGAGATAAACGATATGAGAACAATATGTTACTCAAAAAAAGGGTAAGCTGAATGGCTTACCCTTTATACTTTTGGAATGCTTTTACAAAACGACCAATGCTAGCTAGCGCGCTGATAGCCCGATCGAAGTTGTACGTCTATTGCTCGAAGC
Organism: uncultured Alteromonas sp.; assembly: GCF_963976965.1. Taxonomy (NCBI): domain Bacteria; kingdom Pseudomonadati; phylum Pseudomonadota; class Gammaproteobacteria; order Alteromonadales; family Alteromonadaceae; genus Alteromonas; species uncultured Alteromonas sp. The sequence continues at coordinate 63,698 of NZ_CAXBMP010000020.1, read as the reverse complement.
ACTGCCGTTCGGTTAATACTTCCAACCAATACCCCATCGTCGTCAACCACAGGGTAAACGCGAGGCTTATTTTTAATCAGTAATTGTGCAAGTTCTATTACCGACAGATACGGTTTAATAACCACAACCGGCGCTTTCATTATTTCTGCCACTCGGCAAATCTGTTCTCGGTAGTAACTCGACGCTATCATTTGAGCAATGCAATCTTGTTCAGACAAAAAGCCAATTACCTTCCCTTTAATATCAATCACTGGGCCTCCACTTTGCCCGCAAGCCAATAAAGCCTCTACGGCTTCGGCCACCGTCATATCCCCATTTAATTTCACGGGGTGAGTATTCATATAATCACTGACTAGCAACGATTCCATATTTCTCTCCCGGCCGCGGCGTCTTTTATATTTTTATACAGCCTGAAGACGAGACGGCACTGCTTGTTATAGTAATGATGTAACGCAATGTTATTTTTTTGTAATCAAATTATTTTTATTACGCTTTAAGCCTAGTAGACTATGCTTATGACAGCTACTTTTTCTATTCGAATTTACCCACTAAAACATAATTTTAAGCGGCTTTTTAAACCAAATTGCGCACTTACCATAAATGTCACATAGCACACTAGCCTAGGCTGGTTTTAACTCATTTAAAAATACGGCTATCTCGTTGATGGCCTCTGGCAATACATTGTCTATTTCTAGTAATTGTTCATGCTTGGCTAGTCGCTCAATATCACTAAAACGACTTTGTACACGCAATGCGCCAATATCCCCCGCCATCCCCTTAATGGTATGAGACACCAGTTTGACTTTAGAGGCATCTTTATCGTTTACAGCAGCTTTCATTTCATCACATTTTCTAGGCACACTCTCAATAAACATTTCACATATTTTATCGAATAGAACTTGGTTATTCGCTAACCGCATCAAGGCGCGTGATTTTTCCCAAACCGGCGTATCGCCTCCCTCTGACGAAGAAGGTCTTTCATCTGCCATTTCGCTGTGTACCACGCGAGTTTCGTCCATGACCGATTTACCCAAAAACTGAGGACTGTAGGCAGACTGGATCCAATTAATAATTTTAGGCTCTACCATGCTTGCCACTATAGGCTTGGTAACGTAGTCGCTCATGCCGGCTGCAATGCACTTTTCCTTTTCCCCTAACATTGCATTTGCTGTCATAGCAATGATGGGCACTTGCTGATGCACTTGCCCTGCGCGGCCATCTCGGATAGCGCTAGTACAAGCATACCCGTCCATTACTGGCATTTGGCAATCCATCAAAATACAGTGAAGATAATGCCCTTCTTTTTCGCATTCCCTTACAATATCTAGCGCCTGTTCACCGTTGTTAGCAATTTTCACCGACACAGGCAAATTATCGAGAACTCCTCTGGCGACCTCTATGTTAATTGCGTTGTCATCCACTATTAATACATGAGCCCCCGCTATGCTCTCTTTTTCCATATCAGTTGCACTGGATTCGACTTGCTGTGCAGGTGGACTATCTACAAACTCAGAAGAAGAACTGTCAACGACTTTTAAGAACTCAGATTTCAATAAGGGCTTTGTTAAAATAGCCGGCGTAAAGTTGGCATAATACGTGGTTTGTTTTCCAATACTTTGCAACATGCAGATATGAGGAATAGATATTTTTTTAGCAAGTTGTCCCAATTTTCGTCTACGACCGACAAGATAGGATTGTTGTAATCAGTAACAATTACATCAATGGTATCCCAGGAAACCTCCTCGAATGAGACGATGCCGGTGTAGGTTTCTACAACGCTAGCTCCTTCACTAGTCATTAGGGTTTTAATATTGTCTGCAAGCGGCGAATACTGGGCAAACACAGCTAAACGCAACCCGTCCATTTTATTAGATAACGCCAAGTTTTGCTGACTATCTGCCGACGTAACATCATCCACTGAAATCCAAAACGAAAAGGAACTTCCCTGGCCTTGCGTGGAAGAAAAATTGATATCGCCGCCCAACAGTACACTAAGTTGCTTGCAGATAGATAAACCCAACCCTGTGCCCCCAAATCGGGTAGCAACAGAGGCATCTGCTTGTGTAAAGGCAGTGAATAGCTTCGACTGGTGCTCTTTTGCGATGCCGATCCCAGTGTCGGTTATCGTCACATTCAGCTGGGCGTTATCCTTGTCATTGCGTGTAAGCGACGCAGCGAGTGCTACATGACCTCGTTCGGTGAATTTGATGGCATTATTTACTAGGTTACTGATAATTTGAGATACCCGATGGGGATCTGACACCAATGCTTCAGCTTTTAACTCTGTGGTATCTACAAGAAATTCCAAGTCTTTGTTGTGAGCTCGTACCGCCAATGATGAAGATAATGTTTCTATTAATTGCACAGGATTAAACGCTTGCACGTTCAAGTCTAATTTCCCGGCCTCAATTTTCGACATATCTAATATGTCATTAATTAAAACACTTAAGTTGTTACAACTCACATCCATCATAGACGCCAGTTGTTCCGCTTTAGCAGAAAGAGGCTGACGTTTTAGCAAATTAAGTGAGCCGATTATGCCGTTTAAAGGTGTTCGCATTTCATGGCTTATGCTAGAGATAAACGCACTTTTTACCTGACTAGCTTCTTGGGCTTCATCACGCGCTTCTGCCAGTTGCTTAGTGCGGCTTTGCACTTTCTCTTCAAGCTCTAGATTATTTTTCTCGATAGCGCGTTGGGTATTACGTTCTTTTGTAATGTCGCGTAAAACCACTGCCACGCCTGAATACTGCCCTTGATCCCCCCAAATGGGAGACACCGTAACCGCTAGGCAACTCTCAATACCTGATGTTTGTTTAAATAAAATTTCATCCTGAAAATAGCCGATTCGCGCTACCTCAGCATTTAGGTATTTATCCCAAGCAATGGGGCGTATCGACGCAAAGGCACTGTAGTGATGACCTAAGATGGTTGAGCTTGGTAACCTAAACAACCGCTCTGCGGCCATATTCCAGCTTTTCACTATGCCATCAATATCCATACTGACAATGGCGTCACTAGACCCAGCGACAATGGCGTCACTAGACCCAGCGACAATGGCGTCACTAGACCCAGCGACAATGGCTGCCGACTCTCCGCGAGCTTCCGCCAATTCAAAGCTCTTTTTGGCACTTCGATGAAAGAACAGTAATACTGCTGCGAACACCATAGACATTGCCAAAAGAAAACCATAAACAGCCAATCGCCTTTCGTTCATTAAACCGGTAATAGTGTCAGCCGGTAGGGCAAGATGCACGTAAACGAATTGTTGCCCTGGGGAACTACTTACCACCACTTTTCGACTCGCAATGAACACGTCACTGACGACACCATCAACCCGCCTACTTACGTGCCTAACACCTTCAAAAACAGGAGAAGAAAATTGCGTTTCCCAAGTGGCTTCTGGCGCAAGGTCTTTGCTGAAATTAAAACGTTTTTGAGGGTGTAAAATGAAGAAGCCTTCATCATCGGTGAGATACAGCTGCTGGGGGAAGATACGAATTCAGTCATGCCGGCTAACGCAATAGAGGTATTTATGTTCATGATGATAAAGCCATACCTTCGGCCGGTTTCGCTAAAAATAGGCAATGATAAACGTAATACAGGTTTGTAAGGGTACTCCACTTTGCCGTATTCGCGGTTAAGACTGATACCAGACATATACAGTTCATTGCGAGATAATTGAGCACTTTCCTTGTAGTAGTCTCTGGTACTTTTTACTTGAAGTTCTCTATCGGCTAACGCAGATATTTTGCCGCCCGATCGTTCAACACGCAGAACCTCCTTGCCATCACCTATACTGATAATTCGTAGTTGATCAACTTCTTCATTATTTTCTATAAAGGCGATGAAAATTGTCTCTAAGCGCTTTTTCCAAAGGGTAAAACTGGTATTTTCTTTAGGATCTACCCCAGCGTTTTCAGTAGCACGGGGAATGCCAGATACAGACGGCGTAGCGTGTAAAAATTTTAAATTATCAGCATATTGAACCGCTTGGCGTTGTGTAAAGCCCTCTATCTCACTCGTTTGATGATTTAACTGGGACGACACATCATCTAAAACGCTTTGCGAAAGATTGCTTTCGAATAGAAAAGCCACTAATACAGTGACTAGGATTGCCCCAACAACAGCGAAACCCAGCATTTTTTGGGAATACTTTGCTCCCAGTTTCTGTTTTATAACCGCTGCCAAGGTGAACTATATTCCAATTATCTGATATACATTAAAAACTAGTTTCAGATTTGCAGATTGGCAAGTTATGAATCAATTTCATTTTAAATAGCTAGGTTTGGTATTCAAACCCACGCAGTGTACACTGCCAGCATGATGACACTTATTCAAAAATGTAACCTAGAACATGCACGAACCTAGCTTTCTTTGGTACGATTTCGAAACGTTCGGTACCAGTGGACAAAAAGATTTACCTTGTCAGTTTGCTGCCATTAGAACCGATCTGGACTTTAATATTATTGGTAAGCCCATTAATATTATGAGCGCCATTGCGAACGATTACTTGCCCCACCCTGAAGCCTGTTTGGTTACCGGTATTACGCCTCAGCAAACCTTGCGAGATGGCTCGAACGAAGCTGATTTTGCCAAGCGTATTTATCAAGAAATGTCGACGCCCAACACCTGCAGTTTGGGTTTTAATAGCATACGCTTCGATGATGAAGTTGCTAGATTCTTGTTTTACCGAAACTTCTATGACCCTTACTCTAGAGAATGGCGAAACGGCAATAGCCGTTGGGATATTATAGACTTGGCTCGAGCATGCTACGCACTTCGCCCTGATGGCATAAACTGGCCCACTCGCGAAGATGGTACGCCTAGCTTCAAATTAGAGCACTTAACTAAAGAAAACGACATAAGCCACGAAAACGCGCACGATGCATTAAGTGACGTTCATGCCACTATTGCCTTGGCAAAGCTAATCAAAGAAAAGCAGCCTAGGTTATTTGAATATGCTTATTCCCTTCGTAGTAAGCACAATGTGGCTAACCAGTTTGATTTAACTAAGCCTTCCGTACTGTTGCATATTTCAGCTAAGTTGCCTGCTAGCCAAGGGTGTTGTACCTGGATAATGCCTATTGCAAAACACCCGACCAACAGTAACGCGATTATTGCTGTAGATTTATCAAAGCCTATCGATAGCCTACTTAACGATTCTCCCGAAGAAATAAAAGCCAAACTTTACGCGCGTTACGAGCCTGGCAGTGATGCCAATAGTTTGCGCCCAGGGTTGAAGCTCATTCATATTAACCGTTCCCCTTTTGTGACTACCGCAAAAGCGATGACTGAGGACAATGCGCATAGATTAGGGTTAGACAGAGATACCTGCCTTGAAAATTATCGCATTCTGGCACAAGAACGTGACTTAGGCATGAAGCTGTCAAACGTGTATGAAAACGACACAGACGACAAAGAGCAAGATATTGATCACGCGCTTTATAGCGGTGGCTTTTTAAGTACTGAAGACCGCCATTGGTGCGACAAAGTGCTAGCATCAAGCCCAGAACAACTTGGCGCATTAGCTGAAGAGACTCAACATGTCGGCCTTAGGGCTTTATTGTTTAGATATAGAGCACGTAATTTCCCGTCTACACTTACTTATGATGAAACCTTGAAGTGGCAACGACATAGACAAGCGCGTTTAACTGATCCCACTTCGTCAGCATCTATTACGCTTGAACACTATATGAGTACGTTAGAACGCCTTGCTCATGAACATGTTGATAACCCCGAAAAACAAGCTATTTTAAGAGCATTATTTCAATATGCCGAAAACCTTTGACGCGGCGCAATGAAACGCATTACATTAAACTTATGTCTAATGCGTTATTGTTCTCTGCAATAATGCAGAAACACGCTTAAGTCTGCAGCGTTAAGGTCGATATTGACTATAGAAAAGTAAGCAAGACTGCTCAAAGGATGAATGTAGTAATGAACGGCGTAACAATAAGTTTTGATAAAACAAGAACCTATATAAATCTGACACTAAACCCTTCAGAGTTCTCTAAAGAAATAGACATACGCCAAGTAAAAACGGAGTTAGCAACCGGTGAAACTAAACGGTTATATGTTTCCGATGCGGCTTTAAAATCGGCTTGCGATACTGCTAATCATTACTTCAAAACCGGTGATAACACCGTAGTCCAAGAGCGAGTTGGTGAGAGACGGAACGCCGAAATAGAGTTTCGTATTCCTGAAGACGCAATGACAGCCAACCTTGTGATCACGTCACCCTACGGTGGAAAATCTCCCACGATAAATACCATTAAGTCTTTAGCCTTAAAAAACAACATTCATCGAGGCCTTGGCACACGCGTTATCGAAGCCATGTTAATGGAAGCACGAAAGTCACCTCCAGGCACCATCATCGAGCGTACAGTAGCAAAAGGCCTACCTGCTAGAAATGGCCGTTCATCGCGATTTATTCCGTTAGTACCCAATGCGCTTGAACGTATATTAAAACCGCAAACCAACGAAGGTGAGCGGGTAGATATGCGCAATCTAGGTGAGGTTATCTGCGTAAAAGTAGACACCCCTGTGCTTCGCAGAACAGAGCCTACCCTAGGCAGAAGTGGTTTTGATGTGCGCGGTAGCAAGCTACCCCCCATTCCTGGTGAGTGGGTAGAATTTCGCAAAGGTACCGGTACCGTTCAGGCTGATAACGATCAAAATTTATTAATGTCATCCATTGCGGGTATGCCGAAATACCAAGACCAAACCATGAATATCGACGATACCTATATTTGTAACGGGGTTAATGTGGGTACGGGTCACGTAAATTATGAAGGTGCAGTGCTGGTTAATGGCGACGTAACAGAAAAAATGCAAATAAAAGCAGAAGGTGACGTTACCATAAATGGTTTCGTCGAGTCTGCTCACATTGAGTCTGGTGGCGATATTATTATCACCGAAGGTGCGATGGGGAAATTAAATGACAGCGCAGGTGAATTCAACTGCCACCTCATAGCGAAAGGCAGTATTCATGTTCAGCATGGTCAAGGTATCGAAATTCACTGTTCAGGCAACATTACCGTTGGCCGTCAATTAGCTTATAGTAAGCTTCACTGTGGTGGCGCCGTTATTGTGGGCCAAATAGACAAACCAATGGGTAACTTGTTTGCTTGCGATATTGTAAGTCAAGATAGAATAGAGGCCGGCACCCTTGGTGCAGTATCTGGTAGCATGCTTAAAGTCGATTTTAGCCCTGGCTTTGCTCAACTACTTGAACGTAAAGATGCGTTAGACGAACTTGTGCGCCAACTACGTGAAAACAATAGCAAGCACAAAGAAAAAATTGATATTTTGAAAAGTAAAAAAGTGCCCAAGGAGCTTAAAACAAAAGTGGCTGAGGCGCTTGAAATGTTCGACAACGAAAACGCGTTGCTTGATTGGATTGAGTCGAAAGTGCTAGAAATTAGCGATGCAAAAGTTCAGTACCAACAAGATATTAAGCTTATTGCCAATAAGAAACTGTACCCTGGTGTAACAGCTAAACTGAACAATCGTAATTGGCGCTCAGAGCGTGAGTATGAGCGCGCCCATATTCATTACGACTCGCACCAATGGCATTACGAACCTATTATTTAAAGCGCTAGCGTTTGCATCGCTAATCTAAACCGCCACGCAGTGTTTAAAAATGTTTACTGCAGCAGGCTAGGCGTCACTTTATCCCACGCTAGTCTGCTATTGATACCTTCGCTATACCCAATCTTTTAGCGTGATACAGCGCCTTCGTTGTGCGCTCAAACCAATCGGTGAAGTTTTCACTCTCTTTTAGTTCAGCTAAGCCCGCACTGACTTGCATTTTAGTATTTTTGGTAAGTACGTCTTCGTCAATACATTCTACAAGTCGATCAGCGAGAACCCGTCCTGCGTCTAAGGTGGTTTGTGGGCACAAAATGATGAACTGTTCGCCTGTGAAGCGTGACACAATATCTACTTCTCTTACGGTCGCAAGACATTGGGACGCAACCTGCTTTAAAATATTTTCTCTATCGAACTCGTTTAATTCACCCCGACAATCGCGCTTAACCTCAATCTCCACAACAATTAACGATGCGGTAGTATGAAAGCGGTGGAAGCGAGAAATTTCTTCTTCTGCTTTTTGAATCATGTGATTGCGGTTATATAACCCAGTCAAAGTATCGTGGGCTGACAAAAATTCTAGGGTACGATTTCTGTCTAACAAGGTCGTTTGCAACGATTCTATTTCATCATTCTTCTGCTTTGTTAAACGTTTAAATTGTGACACTGTTCTATTGCGCCACACTAAGCAAACAATGGCCAACAATACAAAGCACGTGGTTACCACCAGTTTAAAATAATCCCGTTCATAACGAACCTGAACGTTATTCCACTGCTTATAAATATCAACCTTTCGGTTCTCTGGAATAGTGGCAATTGCAGTGTTTAAGATAGGAATAATGTCGCGAGAAGATTTATTCACAGCAAACGCAAGTGAATCGAACGGCTCCGCGTAACCCACAATGCTCACGTTATCTATCTTTTGATTATTGATATGCGTGTTTACGCTTAATAACGAGCCCACCATAACGTCGATGTCTCCTCTTGCTAATTCAGCAAGCCCTTCACTTTCGGTTTGTACTAATTTAAGCCTTAACTCAGGATAATGCCTGGAAATGTACTCTACCTGCCTGTAGCCCTTCACTACCCCAACAGTCCTGTGACCAATGCCTGCGTAACCTTGTAAAATAGGTGTGCCTGAACGGGCAACTAAAATATTGGGTGCTTCAAAATAAGGCGCGGAAAAATAAAGAAACTGTTTTCTAAAGTCAGAAACGTTCAGCATGGAGATGACTTGGCAGGTACCTTCCTGTACGAATGCCAAACTTTGTTCCCATGATTCAGTTGGCACAAGCTTGAAGGTTAAGCCAGAGAGCTCCGAAATAGTATTAATATAATCAGCAGAAATACCAACATGGTTATTATTTCGTATGGCTTCGTAAGGTGCCCAATCGGGATCGACACAATACGTCACCTCACGAGGAGCCGTGTTGTTTGCCGATTGCGGTTGAGAAACGTTCTGTTGAAGCGCTTGTGCTGCTATTTCCACTGAGTAAGAAAGCGTAAGCACAATTACGGAGAAGACAAGGCGTAAACACCTGAAAGAAATCAAAAAGACCACCTAAATACAAATACGTAAAATGCGAAAAATCGCATACCAGAGTATCTAACTTAGCGCCTGCAAATGCAACATCGGTCTAAACTAAAAAATCACGATACCAACACATTCAGCCAAAATTTAGGCAATTTACCCGCCATTTCGTTTCATAGTTGCTACATACTGAAAAACTCGTTTAATTATTCGACACTCGTCAATAATAAATCGAATCTATGCAGCGACGGATAATGAACGCTTTATTAGGATAATTAAAACACAAATGGCACCGGATTGTGGTGCCATTTACTTCAAAGTCATGCTTTTTTGACATCAATCAAGCATGCTGCTTATAGCATTTCAACCGCTAGTGCTACGCCTTCCCCACCCCCAATACATAAAGAGGCAATGCCTTTTGTCGCTTTCTTTTGATTAAGCGCGTGCAGCAAGGTGACCAAGATTCGTGCACCCGATGCGCCAATCGGATGACCAAGCGCACACGCGCCGCCTTTTATATTCACTTTTCGCTCGTCTAATCCCAGCTTTTGAACTGCCAACATAGTAACCATGGCAAAGGCTTCATTAATTTCGAACAAGTCGACTTCATCTTTAGACCAGCCTGATTTAGAAAGCACATTTTCCATTGCTCCAACAGGTGCTACTGTGAAATTCTCTGGCTCTATAGAATGTGTAGCATGGGCTACCACTTTAGCAAGTGGGGCTAATCCCAGCGCGTGCGCTTTGGATTCACTCATAACGAGTAACGCCGCCGCACCATCTGAAATAGAGCTGGAATTTGCTGCGGTTACCGTGCCGTCTTTTTTAAATGCAGGGCGAAGGGATGGGATCTTTTCTGGTCGCGCAGAACCTGGGCCTTCGTCAGTATCAACGACTACATCGCCTTTGCGGCCTGAGATAGTCACATTTACGATTTCATCTTTAAAACTACCACTGTTAATCGCTTCATGGGCTTTTGAAAGCGAACTAAGCGCGAATTCATCCATTTGAGTTCGCGTAATGTTTTCAGCATCCGCTGTATCTTGCGCAAAACATCCCATCGCCTTACCATCGTAAGCATTCTCAAGACCATCTAACATCATATGGTCGAGTACTTGTCCGTGCCCCATCCGATAGCCTGTTCTTGCCTTTGGCAACATATACGGCGCATTGCTCATACTTTCGAACCCACCAGCTACAACCACTTCAGCGCTACCGGCCTTGATTAAATCGTGAGCCAGCATTACCGCTTTTAAACCAGAACCACACACTTTGTTAATGGTGGTTACGCCTGCGCTAAGAGGAAGGCCTGCGCCTAACGATGCCTGACGAGCGGGCGCTTGACCTAAGCCAGCAGGTAAAACGCACCCCATAATAACTTCATCAACGTGGCTTACATCGAATGTATCGCACACCGACTTAATGGCAGTGGCACCTAGTTCGGTGGCGGCTACCCCAGACAGACTTCCATTGAAGCCACCCATTGGTGTGCGCTTCGCTGCTACGATCACTACTGTTTCACTACTCATCACTTGAACTCCTAACCATTTGTAATTTATGGAATAATATTCAACTAACTTTACTTTCGTATAAAAATGTAGACACCCATGTTTAGATAAGCGAACTATCTCACATATGAAAAATTGACGTTAGCAAAATGTTACTTTACCTTAACGTAAAAGGTAATTAACGTTAACGTAAACCTCAATATATTTAGTGTCAAGAATCCCCTTTCATTCAGGGAAAGTCTTTTTGTAAACAGCACAAGACAACGACATAAGACCAAAGGTACGTGTTATGAATAACAACGAGAAAGAGTCGGTATTCGCGATAGGTGAACTGGCAAAAGAGTTCGATATAACTCACCGATCCATTCGCTTTTATGAAGAGCAAGGGCTACTTAGCCCAAAGCGTACCGGGCAAAACCGTGTGTATGACAACAAAGATAGAGTGAGATTAATGCTCATTCTTAGAGGGAAACGATTAGGGTTTTCCTTAGCAGAAGTTAAAACCTTATTCGAAATGTACGACACCAATGGCAATTCCGCCGTTCAGCTAGGCACCATGTTGGAAATGACCGCACAAAAACGGGCTGTACTTCATCAGCAACTTGAGGATATTCAAAGCCTGATGCAAGAACTCGATGAAGTAGAAGCGCGATGCCGTGAAGAGCTAGCGGAATTAGAACAAGGAAAAATTGCATGAATACCTCCTACCCTACATTAAACTTTGATCTTGGCGAAGATATCGATTTATTGCGCGATCAAGTCTTCCAGTTTGCACAAAATGAAATTGCTCCGTTAGCAGAAGAAGCCGACGCTAATAACCAATTCCCCAATGCATTATGGCCCAAGCTGGGTGAAATGGGTTTGTTGGGGGTTACGGTATCAGAGCAATATGGCGGCGCCGATATGGGTTATTTAGCCCATACCATCGCAATGGAAGAAGTGAGCCGCGCATCAGCAGGTATTGGCCTGAGTTATGGTGCGCATTCTAACTTATGCGTAAACCAGATTTTTAGAAACGGCAACGACGAACAGCGAGAGAAGTATCTGCCTAAATTAGTGTCTGGTGAGCACATTGGCGCGTTGGCCATGAGTGAGCCTAATGCGGGTTCAGATGTGGTGAGTATGAAGCTGCGTGCACAAAAGCGCGGCGATAAGTATATCTTGAACGGCAACAAGATGTGGATCACCAATGGTCCAGACGCCCATACCTTTGTCATTTACGCAAAAACAGACCCACAAGCCGGACCCAAAGGGATCACCGCATTCATTGTAGAACGTGATTTCCCAGGCTTTACCCGCGCACAAAAGCTAGACAAATTAGGCATGCGCTCTTCAAACACCTGTGAACTTGTATTCCAAGACTGTGAAGTACCTGCAGCAAATATTCTGGGTAAAGAAGGCGAAGGCGTTAGGGTGCTCATGAGCGGGCTAGATTACGAGCGGTTGGTACTGTCTGGTGGCCCCTTGGGCATTATGCAAGCCTGTATGGATGTGGTTGTACCCTATATTCATGACAGAGAGCAATTCGGTCAATCTATTGGTCAATTTCAACTTGTTCAGGGCAAAGTGGCCGATATGTATACCCAAATGAATGCCGCCAGAGCCTACGTGTACACCGTTGCAAAATCTTGCGATCGCGGTGATACCACCCGAAAAGACGCCGCTGGCGCCATTTTATATTCTGCAGAATTAGCCACCAAGATGGCCTTAGACGCCATTCAGCTTTTAGGTGGAAACGGTTATATCAATGAATATTCCACGGGCAGATTATTAAGAGATGCCAAGTTGTATGAAATTGGTGCGGGTACCTCAGAAATTCGCCGAATGCTTATTGGCCGCGAATTGTTTAACGAATCAAAATAATAATTATAACGTGTCAGTTCAGCTTTTTGCTCTTAACGACAGACTGTGCGGCTTATAAGGTCGCACTGAACAAACAGGAGGGGGTATGTCCGTTCTACGTTCAAAGATAAATACAAAATCAGACACCTTTGTTGCCAATGCGCAGCACATGCAAGCACAAGTAAATGACTTGGTTGCAAAAATAGAACAAGTTTCATTAGGCGGCGGGGCACAAGCTGCCCAACGCCATCAATCACGCGGAAAATTACTTCCTCGAGACAGAATTAACGCCTTAATTGACGACAACACGCCCTTTTTAGAAATAGGCCAATTGGCGGCGTGGGATGTGTACGACGATTATGTACCCTGCGCGGGCGTAGTAGCCGGTATAGGTTGCGTGGAAGGTATTGAGTGCATGATAGTGGCTAACGATGCCACGGTAAAAGGCGGCAGTTATTACCCGCTTACCGTGAAAAAACACTTACGCGCACAAACCATTGCAGAAGAAAATAACCTGCCGTGTATTTACTTGGTAGATTCAGGCGGTGCGAACCTACCCTATCAAGATGAAGTGTTTCCCGACAAAGAACACTTTGGCCGTATTTTCTTTAACCAAGCCAACATGTCGGCAAAGAATATTCCACAAATTGCGGTGGTAATGGGGTCATGCACAGCTGGCGGTGCCTACGTGCCCGCCATGGCAGATGAGAGCATAATTGTAAAAGAGCAAGCCACCATCTTTTTAGGTGGACCACCACTAGTGAAAGCAGCGACAGGTGAAGTGGTAACTGCCGAAGAGCTTGGCGGCGGTGACGTGCATACCCGAATTTCAGGGGTAGCAGACCAATTAGCCAATAACGACCATCACGCACTATCTCTTGCAAGAAATGCAGTTTCTAGGCTTAACCGTACCAAACATGTCGCATTGGATGTGGCAGAGCCGAAGCCCCCGCGCTTCGATGCTAAAGAGATTTACGGCATCGTGCCTGCCGACTCAAAACAAACTTACGATGTGCGAGAAATTATCGCACGGGTAGTAGATGATTCAGACTTTGATGAATTTAAACCCTTATACGGCACTACGTTAGTGTGCGGATTTGCGCGCATCTTCGGCTATCCGGTGGGCATCATCGGCAATAATGGCATTTTATTCGGCGAAAGTGCACTAAAAGGCGCACACTTTGTTGAGTTGTGTGCAATGCGTAAGATTCCCCTCGTATTTTTACAAAACATCACTGGTTTCATGGTGGGTAAACAGTACGAACATGGCGGGATAGCTAAACACGGCGCCAAGATGGTTACTGCCGTTGCGTGTGCCCAAGTGCCTAAAATTACCGTATTAATTGGCGGTAGTTTTGGTGCAGGAAACTACGGGATGTGCGGCCGTGGGTACGACCCCAGATTTCTATTCATGTGGCCAAATGCTCGCATATCGGTAATGGGCGGCGAACAAGCCGCTGGCGTACTCGCTCAAGTGAAGCGGGATCAAAAAGAACGTGCAGGTGAAGCCTGGACCGACGAACAAGAGCACGCCATCAAACAACCGGTTATCGACACCTACGAGAAACAAGGACATCCATATTATGCCTCAGCCAGATTATGGGACGACGGCGTTATCGACCCTGCTGATACCCGCACAGTGTTAGGCCTATCGTTATCTGCGGCATTAAATCAACCTATACCCGACACCCGCTTCGGTGTCTTTCGCATGTAGTTGAGGGGAATTTATTATGGAACAAGCAGTTACTTATCACGTAGACGAAAGAAACGTTGCCCTTATTACGTTAAACCGCGCTGACAAACACAATGCATTTAACGATGACATGATAGCTACGTTAACCGAGCTATTTACGCGCGCTGGCAACGACAGCAGCGTTCGCGCCGTAGTTTTACAAGGCGAAGGAAAGAGCTTTAGTGCCGGTGCCGACTTAGAGTGGATGAAGCGCATGGCGCAGTACGATGAAGCCAAAAATCATATCGACGCTATGGCGCTGGCTACTATGTTACACACCTTATACACCCTGCCTAAGCCCACTATTGCCCGCGTGCAAGGGGCGGCATTTGGCGGCGCAGTTGGTCTTATTGCTTGCTGCGATATTGCCATTGGAAGCAAATTGAGCAAGTTCTGTTTAAGCGAAGTAAAAATAGGCTTAATCCCCGCCACTATTAGCCCTTACGTGATAGAAGCTATGGGCGCACGGGTGTGTAGACGCTATTTTCAAACCGCAGAAGTCTTCTCTGCCCGCCGAGCTCGGAGGCTAGGGCTGCTTAGCGAGGCTGTGACCGAAGATGAACTTGATAGCACTATAGACGATATTGTCACCCAAATTTTAAAAAACGGACCCGTGGCGGTATCGCAAGCCAAAGCCTTAGTGCAGCAAGTTGCCAATGCGCCTATTAATGCTGAATTGCTTGATGATACAAGCAAACAAATTGCCAAAATAAGAACCTCGAAAGAAGGGCAAGAAGGTTTGGGGGCGTTCATCGAAAAGCGCGCCCCAGCGTGGCAGGAGAAACAAGCATGATTAAAAAATTACTGATTGCTAATCGCGGCGAAATTGCATGCCGAGTGATGCGCACAGCGAAAGCCATGGGTATTCAAACGGTGGCGGTTTATTCAGACGCTGATGCAAATGCCTTACACGTTTTACAGGCGGATGAAGCGGTTTATTTAGGCCCTGCCCCCTCGAAAGATAGCTATTTGCGCGGAACTGCAATTATTGAATACGCCAAAAAGCTTGGTGTAGATGCCATTCATCCTGGATATGGTTTTTTATCTGAGAATGCCGAATTTGCTAAATCATGTGCCGCGCACGATATTATATTTGTGGGCCCACCTGCGTCTGCCATAGAAGCCATGGGATCTAAATCTGCGGCCAAGAAAATTATGGAAGATGCCGGCGTGCCTTTGGTGCCAGGTTATCACGGAGATGATCAAGATGAGGCTACCTTAAAGCAAGCCAGCGATGCAATGGGCTATCCTGTGTTGCTTAAAGCTGCTGCCGGCGGCGGCGGTAAAGGCATGCGTCAGGTTTGGAAAGAAAGCGAGTTTTCGGCGGCGCTAAGTGCAGCAAAAAGAGAGTCGATGGCAAGCTTTGGCGATGAACATATGTTGGTTGAAAAATACCTCACCCGGCCGCGCCATGTTGAGATACAAGTTTTCTGTGACACCCATGGTAATGGCGTGTATCTATTTGAACGTGACTGTTCAGTGCAGCGTCGTCATCAAAAAGTGATAGAAGAAGCACCTGCCCCTAATTTTCCTGCCAATATTCGGCAGCAAATGGGCGAAGCGGCCCTTCAAGCAGCAAAAGCGATTAATTATGTAGGTGCGGGAACCGTTGAGTTTTTGTATGACGAAGACGGCTCGTTCTATTTCATGGAAATGAATACCCGCTTGCAAGTAGAGCACCCTGTTACGGAAATGATTACCGGTGAAGACTTGGTTCGCTGGCAGCTAGATGTAGCAGAAGGAAAAACCCTGCCCAAGACCCAATCAGAATTAACGCTAACGGGACACGCATTCGAAGCGCGTATTTACGCCGAAGATCCCAACAATGATTTTCTGCCCGCCAGCGGCACGCTCTCGCTTATCAAGACACCCATGCTATCAAGCCCGACTTCCTATCAAAATAGCCAGTCGCTAAACAAGACACCCACGTTATTTAGCCAAGGATCAACAAGTAAAGTACGCATTGATACCGGCGTACAGCAAGGTGACGACATTAGCGTTTATTACGACCCGATGATATCTAAACTCGTTGTATGGGGTGAGAACAGAGAAGCTGCTTTAAAACAATTAGTTAGTGCACTTAAGCAATATCACATTGACGGCGTAACCACGAATATTGATTTTCTTATCGACGTGGCTTCAAGTGCGCCTTTCATTAGCGCTGAATTAACCACAACTTTTATTGATAAACATACTGACACCCTGTTCAACAATCAGAGTCAATCAGTTGATGCTGAGCTTCCCGCAATAGCACTTTTGTCTGTACTTTCACGTAATCAAAGTACAGCGAAGAGTAATTCACTGCCCTCACCTTGGGGGATTGTTGGCTCGTGGCGCCCCAACATGGGATATCAAGAATCCCTTTCGATTATGATGGGTGATGAAGTTCATTCACTCACAATAAAACATATCGCCCAATCAGGTAATAGCCTGAATCAAAAAGGTATTTCCCTTGAGGTAATCACGGATACGGAAAGCATTGAAGCAACTGGTCATCTTGCTGGTGATGAATTAATTGCCTCTGTAGATGGAGTAAGACGGACATACCATTTCTCGAACAACGAAGGTCAATTTGGCTTATTTAGTCAAGACTCAACCTGCCATTTTAAGGTCTTAGCACCTGATATGGGGGATGACGACAACCACAGTGGTGCAAGCTTAGATGCACCAATGAATGGTACCGTGGTGGCTCACTTAGTTGAGGTTGGTAGTAGCGTCAAAAAAGGTGCACCGCTACTTATTATGGAGGCCATGAAGATGGAACATAGTATTACAGCGCCTTGCGACGGTGTGGTGCAAGGCTATTATTATCAACCTGGTGAGTTGGTAGATGGAGGCTCAGTGCTAATTGATTTCGATTCTGAGTCAGAAGTTGAATGAGTGTGGAAACCGCTATGAAGACACCCATCGTAAATTCACCCTCTAACCCTGCGACTCACTTTCCCTCTAAAGTGAGGATCGTGGAAGTTGGTGCTCGTGACGGGTTGCAAAATGAAAAGGCGATTCTTAGCGCTAAAGACAAAATACATCTCATCAATTTGCTTAGCGCAAGTGGTTTAAAGCGTATTGAAGCTGGCAGCTTTGTTTCTCCCAAGTGGGTTCCTCAGATGGCAGATTCTGACGCAGTTTTCAATGGAATTAGCCGTTCCAATGATGTTATCTATTCAGCCCTGACCCCTAACCTAAAAGGGTTTGAAGCTGCGCTGTCTGTTGGCGTTGATGAAGTTGCTATATTTGGCGCGGCTTCTGAATCTTTTTCTCAAAAAAATATTAACTGCTCAATCAGTGAAAGCCTAAAAAGATTCGAGCCCGTTATTGCGGCCGCAAACACGCATAATATCCCAGTTAGGGGCTACGTATCTTGTGTGATGGGCTGCCCTTATGAAGGAGAAATATCTAGCGACTCGGTAGCGCAGGTTTCCAAGGGTCTACATGATATGGGCTGCTATGAAATTTCACTTGGCGACACCATTGGAACCGGCACTCCAGCATCTACTGCTCGTTTGCTCGAAAACGTTTGCCACCACGTACCAGTTGCCGACTTAGCTGTCCACTTTCATGACACCTATGGCCAAGCATTAGTCAATATCTACACCGCGCTACAATTTGGTATATCGAGCATAGATAGCGCTGTCGCAGGCCTTGGGGGCTGCCCATATGCTAAAGGCGCCAGCGGAAACGTGGCGACAGAAGACGTTCTGTATATGCTAAATGGACTTGGAATTGAAAGTGGCGTAAGTATGGATAAGTTGCTTGTTGCCACTGAATTTATCTCTTCTGTATTAAACAGAAAACCAGTGTCTAAGGTAGCTAATGCATTGCTTGCCAAGGTAAATTAGATTCACTTCCTTCGGCATTTAGCGCAACCAAGACATCCATTGTAAAATAAAGGGTCAATTCAATAGTACTATCAAGACACCCTTAGTAAAGGTCAGCTAACCGGACACCCACGATAATACAAAGAATCAATTCGATTAATTCACACCTAAGATACAGGTTCATCAATTGCAATTGATTGCTAGCATGGACGTATATGAATTTACTGGATGTTAGCCGTGCCGCAATCAAGACGCAGCCAAATCAGCCTTGCTGATACTCCTTATTATCACTGCGTTTCACGCTGCGTTAGGCAATGCTACCTATGCGGTGTTGATCAGAATTCGGGAAAAAGCTTCGAACATCGAAGAGGCTGGGTCGAGCGCCGCTTATTAGAGTTAGCTTCGGTGTACTCCATTAATATTTGTGCTTATGCGGTGATGAGCAATCACGTTCATGTAGTCCTGCATGTTGATAAACAAGGTGCCAATTCATGGAATCTAGAGCAAGTTCTAACCCAATGGCACCGTATCCATAAAGGCACTCTACTTACCCAAAGGTATCTTAAGGGTGAGCGCCTCTCGGAAGCCGAATTACAAACAGTAACCGATACTGCTGAAGTTTACCGCCAGCGCCTGTACGACATTAGTTGGTTTATGCGAAACCTTAATGAGTTCATCGCTAGGGCAGCTAATAAAGAGGATGAGTGTACAGGACGATTTTGGGAAGGAAGGTTTAAATCCCAAGCTTTATTAAATGAAAGCGCCCTACTTTCCTGTATGGCTTACGTGGACTTAAATCCGGTTAGAGCTAATATAGCGACAACGCCTGAAAATTCTAGGTACACCAGTATTCACTCACGAATACAGGCAATGAAGTGCAATTCGAATACTTCTGAATTACTACCGTTCACAGGAGAGTGTGAACAACACGACTCCAAACTATTATCCGTTGGCCTACCCGACTACCTTGAACTCGTCGATACAATGGGAAGAATCATTCGTGACGACAAACCAGGTTACATAAATAGCAATTACGCCCCGATATTGTCTAGATTAGGGATAAAACAGATGCATTGGCAGACGCTTACCACTAGCTTCGAAAAGTTATTTAGTTATGCGGCTGGGTGTGAAGTTACAATGAGAAAGTTTAAGCAAAATACCAATAGGCAGCGAGTAAGGGGAATAAAGAACGCAAAATTGCTTTCCCACGCAAGTTAGTTACTGTCTTCTGTTCGTAAATATGAGCTAAATTGATAAAAGTCTCCCTTTTTGACTCTCCAACCCATTAACGTTAAAGGTTAATTTGTAGCCCTACCTTAGTGGTAACACTACGTCCTTACTAACCTTTTTTAAACTGTCTAAATAAGCACATCACATCCATAAATAATCGCCGAGTCAAATACTTGGGCCTTTTTAAACTTCTGCTCGGCTAATAAAACTAACGAGACACCCACTGTATTTCCTTGAGCAGGAATGAGATTAAAAACCTTCATTAGGGTGGATGTCCTCATATCTTTTATATTTTCACCACAAATCCTAGTTAAATGTAAACTTGGGTGTCTTCGTAAAATTAAGTAGTCTTATAAGCTAAGGTTTCCCTGATAACCTTCTTAAGATGGGTGTCCTGTTAGCTCTCTGATAGCGTTATTAAGTTGGGTGTCTTGATAACTCTCTTGATAACTCTTATAACGTCTGAGAATTCTTAATCTAAGCAGGTTCTCGATTACCACTTAATGCCAACCAAGACTCATTAGCTTTCCAGGTCGTTAGCCATTGTGAAACTTGATTAGCTGGCATAGGCTTAGCAATGCCATAACCTTGCGCTAACACACATCCCAAGCGGATCAGCGCAACGCCGTGTTCAACTGACTCTACGCCTTCCGCAATCACTTCTCGTTTAAATGCTTTTGCTAATCCCACAACACCTTCAACAATCGCTAAGTCATCGGTGTCATCTAACATGTCTCGTACAAAGCTTTGGTCAATTTTGATTAAGTAAGCTGGCAAACGTTTAAGGTAAGTAAGTGATGAGTAACCAGTACCAAAGTCATCTAAAGCAAAGCTAACCCCTAAATCGTGACACGCATTCATTGTTGATGATACTTGAAAGGTATCTTGAAGCGCGCTGGTTTCCAAAATTTCCAGCTCTAAATAGCCTGGGTCTACGTCGGGGTGCGCCGCTAAAAGTGTTTGTAACCGAGAAGTAAAGTTGTCTTGCTGCAGTTGATGTGCACTAATATTCACACTTACGGGCAATGAAATACCGCGTCTCTGCCAATGCGAAATTTGTGTTAAAGCCGCATCAATAACCCACTCTCCTACTTTCAAGCTGATACCATGTCCTTCAATAACTGGCAAAAATTCGAGCGGTGGAATCAAGCCGCTTTCAGGGTGCTCCCAGCGGAGCAAAGCTTCTACACCAATCACTTCACCAGAGCGCATATTCACCTTAGGTTGGTAGTGTAAGACAAACTCTTTGCGATCCAACGCAACCCGAACATTATCAATGCTCTTGTTATAGGAATTAATCGCGTTATCTTGCTCTAAATCGAACTGATGATATCGGTTTTTCCCCCCCTGCTTTGCAACATACATGGCTTGGTCTGCGTGGCGTATCAACTGATCCGCATCTACGTTATCTTGAGGGAAAACAGTCACGCCAATACTGGCCGACACTTGCATAACCGCCTCAGCAATATTGACGGGGGCCGAGGCAGATTTAAGAAGTCGATTTAGAACATGCTCACAGTCACTAAACTCATCCAAATTAGCCATAATAATAATGAATTCGTCACCGCCAATACGTGCAATGGTATCTCCTGCTCTTAAGCTAGCTTTTAAGCCATTGGAGACTTCAACCAAAAACTGATCACCAATGTCGTGTCCGTAATTATCATTAATCGCTTTAAAACCATCTAAATCCATAAATGCGACGGCCAGTGAATTTTGTTGTAGCTGACTGTGCTTAATGGCTTGATTAAGTCGCTTGGCAAGCAAGACTCTGTTAGGTAAGTTGGTCAGCAGATCATAATGCGCTATTCGTTCTAACTTACCTTCATTGAACTTAATTTCGGATATGTCGGTTGAGAGTGATACATAATGTTGCACCTGCCCTTCCGCGTCTTTGACCGCACTTATTGTAACCATCTCAGGATAAACTTCACCATCCTTACGACAGTTCCAAATCTCACCTCTCCAGTGCCCATCGGTGTTCAGCGTATTCCACATGTTTTTATAAAACTGCGCGCTGTGTCGTCCAGACTGAAGAATTCTAGGGTTCTTCCCTAGCACTTCCGATTTGCTGTAACCGGTGATTCGGCACAACGTATCGTTCACTTCAATAATAGTCGCCGAGGCGTCGGTTATAATAATGCCTTCGTTCGCATGAGTGAAAACGCTGGCAGCACGCTTTAGTGTCTCTTCAGACCGATTCTTTTCGATAGCGATACTCGCTAAACTTGCAGTTTGCTCAATTAGCGCAAGATCAGTATCCGAGGGATTATTAATACTAGAGTGATAAATAGCAAAAGTACCGAGCACAGCGCCTTGCGTAGAACGAATTGGTTCAGACCAACAAGCCCCTAAATTAGCGCGTTCAGCTAACGCTTTGAAATTTTCCCAGTAAGGGTGTGTTTGAATATCTGCCACGATGACACGTTCGTTAGTAAACGCCGCTGTACCACAAGAACCCACGCCCATACCTATCTCTACACCATCAATAGCATCGGTATAAAATTTAGGAAGACTAGTTCCAGTTCCGTTGCGCAGATGCCCCCCTGAATCCTCAAGGATCAAGATGCTGCACATCATTTCTGGGTTATTAAGCTCGACCACGCTGACAATGGCGTCTAGCACCTTTTTTAGAGGTTCTCCGCTGGTAATGAGTTCTAATACCTCGCTACGCGTTGTTTCTCTTAACTCGTTCTGCCTGCGTTTAGTAACGTCTCGGATAACACCAACAATAAATCGTCTATTATTGCGGTCGATAAATCGGCTCAGTTTAGCAAGTACTACCCGTGCCTGGTTGCCCTTACCTTGCAGGGCTTGCTCTATGACTTTATCTTCTCCGGTATCTAAAACATACTGATCGCTGTGCGCTAACTTCACCCATTCTTGTGGGTAAATTTTATTTGAGAAGGTTTTTCCAATGAGTTTTTTTCGAGAAACGTTTACAAGCTCACAAAAGGCGTTGTTAGCAACTAAAAGTTTACCCTCCCCGTCTTTTATAAATACAGGGTCAGCTGATATATCCAAAAACGCATTAAGATAACCCTCTAATTCCTCGGGATCTTTTACTGGCAATGCTGCCGGACCATTGTTTTCTTGCTGTTTATAAGACATATGTGAAACCAAACTTGATTACTAAAGCCACGTTCGCCCAATATCGACTGATATATAAATTGGGTTTCAGAAATGCAATCACGGTAATTTGCACGGCGTTCGACCTCCTATTCCCTTATTTTTCCCTTGGTAACATAAGCGTAGTACAAATCGCCATAGTGAGCATTGCTACCATAATGTACACCACTGAAAAGTCGATAAAAGACGATAAAATCGCGTACAATCCACCAAAGCCAAGTAAAATAAGGCCTATAGCTGTATTTGAAAAACCGACTAATTCAGTCCTGTCTTGTCCATCTTTAATATCTAAACTGTAAGTTTTGCGCCCTGTTCGCACACCCGCATGAGCAATAGAAAGAATAAAAAACAACCCTGCAGACATCCACAAATTTTCAGGCTCCATAGCAAGTAAGCCAACACAGGCAATTATTGCCAAGGCACCTGACAATTGAAGGGTGAATCGAGCGCTTTTATCTGCAATTTTTCCCCAAAGAAAAGAAGAAAGCATAGAAGCTAAGGCTTGTGCAGCAAGATAAAACGGGAGCAAAGATTTAGCGCTTTGTGAACTTTCCAGCATAAAGTATGGCGCCACTAGCGCAGAGTGGACGAACAACCCCCTCACAAAAACGAACCGATATACCGTGTTGTCAAAACGCCAATTAAACAAAGACTTATTTTTAGATTCTTCTATTTCAACATGGGTTTTTATTGAAAACATTAAAAATAGCGTGACACAAAATGCAAGCGCTGATGACCCTAGCAAAATATAAAGTGAATAGCCTTCAAGCTCTTTTTCAAAATACACCAAAGGTACTGCGGCGCACAACGTCATCACACCAGACGCCGTGGAAGCTAACCCTACTAACTTCCCCCGTTCCCCTTTTTGACTGACATCGGCTTCCATGTCTTTTACGGTAAGTGAGCTTGCAGAGCGGCCTAAACTAAGAAATACAAGCGAAGCGAGTATAATTAGCCCAGCCACAAAACCTTCGGTGACAAGCGCGGCAGCTAACATGGTACATATGGCCGATACCTGTACAACCATACCCAATCGCCAAACGTGGTGTCTAGCGCTTTTCCTGCGTAAATACATACCAATTAGGGCTTGGGGTAATAGTGCGCCAGATTCGCGAATTGGCACCAACCACATCACCATCCAGCCAGGAGCCCCTAAAGAGATTAATAGTGCGGGTAATGTAGTTTTTGCAGACGCCAGTAAATCGGCCAATTTATTAAAAGCTAGGCCTACAATTAGACGACGTTTATTTCCCAGCATGTCCTTTCCTAAGGTAATTTCACGAAATCACAAATGCGACTACTCAGCAAGCGTACCAAAATCAATTTTAGCATTACTTAAAGAACTTTATACTAAAAACCCTTGATACTTGATCATGCTGCGTTTATGGGCACTATATCGTACTAACACACTGAACAATCTTAACAATTAGGCCAATTTAGAAATATAAGCTTATCGAGACACCCATCATAAACTGACTGACCCACTAATTTTTTCAAGTACGATCGCGCGGGTTCCATCAGAGTTTTATATCATATTTTAAACACTATCATGGGTGTCTCATTAACGCTTTTAAGACGACCAAAGCATGGGTGTCTCGTTAACGCTTTTAAGACGACCAAAGCATGGGTGTCTTCATAATGATGTATTGTTTCTAAACGTGGGTGTCTCGATAACGTCGATAACGCCAATAACACCAGCTAGCAGCACGAGAAAATCCATTTGAATTTCTACCGCCAAAAATGAAAAAAGCCGAGTTCGCTTTGGAAAATATCCATATAAGCGAACTCGGCTTAGTCTGTAGTGAAAACCATTTGGCGCTTTTGCGCTAAGGTAAAAGCTAGACTAAATTACTACCCTTTATTTTCTACAACCGTTTTCAAATTTTCTAATCCCATTTCGAAATCTGGGCCAATCATGCCATCCATCATAAATACGAAGTAGCGGCTGATAATATTGTTGCCTACGTCGCCGGAGTCAACCCACGTCACTTTGGTAGCCTCACCTGCGGGCGATATTACCAATGAACCTGTCGAACCCATTTCCCATTCAGGAAAAGCCAATGAGTAAACTACCTTTTTATTATGTTCTAAATCGGTAATTTTCATCTCCCCATTGCCTTCCGTCACGCTTTTCCAAGATGACATCATTCCAATAGCTCTATCTGGTCCGGAGTAATCGATTTCCATACTAGGGTCCCGTTGAAACCAAACGCCCCAGTTTTGCCATGCCCGTAAATCGACGACATCGGGATAAATTTCTTCAGGTTGCGCATTAATCAAAATACTTCTTTCAACTTTATATTGCTTTGGCAGGAACAGCCCAACCACAACCACCAAAGCAATCAGTAAGCCCACACCTAAAACTATCTTCTTTAAAACTGCCATCTAAAACTCCATGATAATCACATAGGATTAGAAATATATAACAATTATTTAACAAATGGCACTGGTGATTGACAAAAGTCTCCACTTAAATAATGAATTACCATTTCGCGAACATAATCGGCATCAACACTTGCCACCCAAGAGATTGAGCTCCCCGATTTGCCGCAGAGGTATGTATGTCCCGCATTCGGCGTGGTTGTGCTTACTGCAACCTGACCGGTTTCAATACGTAACTTGTCTTCTGGCAACGCTAAAATACAAGTAGAAAGAATATCCCATAAAAAATACGTAAATTCATAAGATGGAATAGACGTTACCGTAGACGCCCAGAATTGACCAGATAGGTCTGATACTGGCGTATTGTTTACAGCAAGCTGCCGCAAGAAATCCCAACTAACTGGCAAATCGTTGGTGGCATCTAAAGGCACCAATAGCAGGTCTACGCCACTATCTACCAATGCTTTGGTCGCCTTAGGATCCCAATATGCATTCCACTCTGCTGAACCGTCATGATCATGCATAGCCACATTGCCTTTAACCTTCACCGCACCACCCATCCACACTACCTTTTGTACGTTATCTACCAGGTCTGGATTTTGGGTTAACGCGGCGGCTAAGTTAGTTGCAGGGCCAGTCATTAACACGGTGACAGGCTCAGCAGCATCAGCTAATGCACTTTGCATCCATTCATGAGCGGCCTTGGTTTCTACTTTCACTTCATCATGAGACGTACGCAACATCAAAGGTGTAGCATGGCACATTTTAGGCTGAGCCCGCCATTCAGGCGGAAACGGATTTGGGCCGGTTAACTGCCCTACACTCACGGGAATATGAGTGTTCCCTGTCAATGTTAGAATTTTACGAGTGCTAAGCAAAGCATCATCAGGATAACAATCGGCTGGCGTAATAGTGACACCCACCACATCAATATTAGGCAAACGCAGTAAAAGTATTAACGATAATAAATCGTCAATACCACCATCGTGGTCAAAGATAACTGGGGTAGTAGAAGACATAAAAAATCCCTTAAGAAAAAAATAACGTTTTTTTTACATAGTTCAGTAAAACGCCGTGGCTTTATATTTATTCTTGTGTAATATGAAGTTAGGTTATCATAAAACCTAATTTTTAAGGGCAATATTCTACTTACTACGCCCTAGTGCTATCGGTATGAATTACGGTTTTTACACATTCATCGACACCGCAAAATTGTGTCTCAAAAAATGGAGAACGAGGACATGGCAGATCAGAGTTCACGCTATATTAGTAATCTGACTCGCGATACCTACGCACTTATATTAGCTGGAGGAAGGGGGTCACGTTTACACGAACTAACAACGTGGCGCGCAAAACCTGCACTCTATTTTGGCGGTAAGTTTAGAATTATCGATTTTCCGCTATCCAATTGTATTAATTCAGGCATTAGGCGTGTTGGCGTAGTAACCCAGTACAAGTCTCATTCATTAATAAGACATTTAGTACGCGGCTGGGGTCACTTCAAGAAGGAACTTGGCGAGTCAGTAGAAATACTACCTGCTTCTCAGCGATTTTCGGATAGCTGGTACGAAGGTACCGCCGATGCAGTATTCCAAAATATCGACATTATTCGAGACGAACTTCCCAAGTACGTAATGATTTTATCTGGCGACCATATCTATCGTATGGATTACGGTACTATGCTAGCTCGTCATGTTGAAAGTGGCGCAAAAATGACCGTGTCATGTATGTCGGTGCCTATCGAAGAAGCTGCCGGTTCATTTGGCGTGATGTCGGTTGACGAAAACTTCCGTATTAACGGTTTTGCAGAAAAACCTGAGCATCCGGCTCCCCTACCTGGCGATGATACCCGCTGCCTAGCATCAATGGGCAACTATGTTTTCGATACTGAATTTCTTTTCGAACAATTACGAAGAGACGCTGAAACCTCTGGCTCACAGCGTGATTTTGGTAAAGATATTATTCCGTCGATTATCAAAGATCATCCCGTGTATGCGTTTGAATTTGAAAGCACCGGCGGTGGCGATGCCTATTGGCGAGATGTAGGTACCATTGATTCATTTTGGGAAGCCAATATGGAGATGGTTGCGCCGGTTCCACAGCTTAATTTGTACGATCAGAAGTGGCCTATCTGGACCTACCAAGAACAATTACCGCCTGCAAAATTTGTGTGGGAAGATCACGACAGACGCGGTGAAGCGATTAATTCGGTTGTGTCTGGCGGTTGTATCATTTCTGGTTCAACCCTTCGCGGTACCATTTGCTTCTCTAACGTAAGAGTTCACTCGTACGGGCTTATAGAAGATGCGGTAATTTTGCCTGATGTAGAAATTATGCGTCATTGTAAACTAAGAAAAGTACTGCTAGATAGAGGCTGCGTTATTCCAGAAGGCACCGTTATCGGCTACAACCACGATGACGATAGAGCACGAGGATTCCGTGTTTCAGAAAAAGGCGTGGTGTTAGTTACAAGAGAAATGCTAGGCCAACCTGTTGGCGGCCTATCTCCTAACTAATAGCTAGTTATTCCATTTTGAAATAGTGGTTGATATGAGTTCAGCCACTGCTTCAGGATGTTCTAGCGGAAACATATGCCCACCTTTAAATTCAGTATGGTCAATGTTGTTATGCTGAATTAACCTTTCGTACATAGCCGGTCTGCACACGGCACCATCTTTAGCCGTTACCAGCAATGCCGGACACTTCAATTTACCTTTATACTTACCTAAATTGTGCGGTACATTGCGAAACAGCGACGCTTCTACCTCGGCTTTAAATGTTAGCGATGTCAGCTCACCTTTAGTGTGGGTTACATGCTTTACATAATCACGAATACACCGCTTATCCATATTACGAAACAACGCTTTTCCTTGAAAATACGCTTCCATATCAGTATGAGATGGCCATTGCGTATTTCGCGTTTCAGCTAGCTTTGCTGGGGTTAATTTATTAATTAACGGTGTCTTCTTTGCAAAGCGAAAAAAGTAACTCATGGGCCCCATCACTAATGGAGGATCAAGCATGATAAGCCCACGAAATAAGCTGGGCTCTTCGCAGGCTGCCATGTATGAAATCACCGCACCAAAAGAATGCCCTACCGCATAAACACCTCTACTGTCGGTGTTTTCGGCTTTTATGTGTTTAATAAGCTCATTAACTTGATTGCGCCAATTCGCATTTACTGGCAATTGAGGGTCGTGACCAAACCGGTCGACATGAAGACGATGAAAGTGCTCAGGTAATGAAGAAAAAAGCGCGTTATAACTACCTGCAGGAAATCCATTTGCATGGGCAAAGTGAAAACTTATATCGGTTTTCGACAATGAAATACTCCTTCACGAAAAGCGGTACCAAAGCTATAAGTACCAATAGCAAAGCGGGAAAAGTAAGGGCTGGTAAACCAGCCCTTAATTAAAACAACATGTTATTTATGAAGAAGATAGTACTACAGCCCTCTCGACTCTGCCATCTCCCAATCTTTAACAATTTTAGTACTGGTCCATAAGAACACGATAATAGAAAGCGCATAAGGCACAATCAAATACAGTAAAGATTGACGAAGCGCTTCAACTTCACCCAACGACGGCACTAACGCTTGGCTTACAATACCGGTAATCGTTGGCCCCCCGCCCAATGCAATTATATTCAGCACAAAGAAAAACAATGCAGTAGACATAGCGCGAACATTGATAGGTGCAAGGGTTTGCGCCATGGCAAAGCTTGGGCCTAAATAGGAACCACTGGTGAAGAGTAAGAACGTCATTAAGCCTACTGACAACCATAAGTCGTTAACTTGAAGCGAAAAATACAACGCTGGTACGCCAATGATTAGCGCAATAGCAGGTAGCAACGCATACGCTTTCTTATTTTGCTTACCCCATCTATCGGCAATATAACCACCCAGCCATACGCCTAACGCATAAGCAGAGCCATTGATAATACCGAACGCAATAAGCAACTGCGTTATATCTAGCCCTGCAAAGGCACGTACATAATAATCGATGATCCATGTTGAAATGGCGTAGTTACCGAACGAACCAAAAGAAATGCCTAACGCCATTCCCCACCACGTTGGAATCTTCAATAAAGTTTTGAGTGAAGCTGAAACACTGGGCTTTTCAGCGTCATCAGTTTGTACTGACTCGGTGCGTTTTGGCTCTTTTACCGTAAACTTGAGTAGTAGCGCTAGTATTACGCCTGGTAACCCCACACTAATCATTACGGTACGCCAATCAGCGGAACCGCCTTGTAAGAAGAATGCAGAAGCAAAGAATGCCAACATCACGCCAAACGGAATACCCAATGAGTACACCGCCAATGCGCCAGCACGTTTTTCTTTAGGAAATAGGTCGGAAATAATACTGTGTGAAGGTGGGCTGCCACCTGCTTCACCAATGCCCACACCAATTCTAGCCAGCGCCAGTTGGGTGTAGTTCATGGCAAGCCCCGAAGCAGCGGTAAACCCACTCCATAGGGTGAGCGAGATAGCAATGATATTCACGCGACTATAGCGATCGGCAAGCCACGCAATAGGAATGCCCACCACGGTATAAAGAATGGCAAAATAAACACCCTTTAATAAGCCTAACTGCGCGTCATCTAAACCCAAATCAGCTTTAATGAATGGAGAAAGGATGCCTATGATCTGTCTATCAATAAAATTAAATGCGTAAACCAGCGTTAGTATCACTAACACATAATTTCTGTAGGCGCGGGACGTATCCGCTTTCTCTACTGGTGCCGTTTGAACCTGACTATGGGCCATATCATTCCCTTTAAATTCAATGAAAACTCAGTCTACGCGGCAGGTTAAAAGATTGACAACTTATTGTTACTTATTTGTAAATATAAAAAGGAATGTTAGCCTAGGCTTTCTGTTAGCTTGAGCATAAGGTAGGATATCGGCACCCTTACTCATCAGACCAGACAAACACCATGACGGTAGACGAGCTTTTAACTCTTTCTTCATTAGAGGCACTTTCTGAAAATCAGTGGAAAGTAGATAACCTCATTATTCCCAGTAATTGGGCGCAAGGGCGTACAGCATTCGGCGGTATTTCAGCAGGCATGGCGTACAGCGCTATTCGTCAAAAAGTCAGTGAAGAACGCGTGCTGCGTTCATTTACCACTAACTTTGTAGGTCCACTTTCGCCAGATACGCCATTTTCAATTGAAGTAACTTTATTGCGTGAGGGCAAAAACGTATCTCAATATACCGCTCATGCAAAGCAAAATGGTAAAAGCTGCGTGTTCGTGCAAGCCTGCTTTGGTATTGGCAGAAAATCGGGCATTAAAGTAGAAAACCAAGACACCCATGACATGCCGGTGCCCACCAAAGGCAAATTCATCCCGCAAATTCCAAAGGTTACCCCTAAGTTTTTGCGTCATTTCGATTTAGCCATCGATAAGGGAGGCATTCCCTTCACCCGCAAAAAGACCAGCGTTTACCACGGGCACATGCGTTTTAAAAAGCCACCCGCGAAGATCACAGATGCACACATCATTACCATGATTGATGCTTGGCCGCCCACGCTGTTACAAATGATGAAGTTGCCTGCCCCAGCAAGTACTGTTAGTTGGAATTTAGAATTTATCCACCCGCATAAGCAGGTAGACCCTACAGACTGGTTTGCTTACCAAGCGCATACCCGTCAGGCAGAAGATGGCTATGGGCATACTGAAGCCACTATTTGGGATAAAGACAACGAAGTTGTTGCTATAAGTCGCCAGACCGTGGCAATTTTTGATTAGGTATTAGGTCGCGATGTTTGAAGAGCGACTTAGACTTAGCTAGAAAGGCACTAAAATTAGATACTAAAAAGGGCGTACTGCATAAATGAGTACGCCCTTTCTCGTTAATAAAGCATAAACGCGTTAGGGTTGAATAGGGAAATAACTGAGATACACTGCAAGTTGGTAATATCCAATGCATCTTCTAAATCGTCGCGATTAAGCGATAGGCTCTCGTGCAATTCAGGTTTTAAGTTATTGTAGCTAGGATAAATTTCTGAATTCACGTTATCTAAAGCCAAAACGTATGACAACTGCAAGATCTGCTCTTCAATATCAGATTGATTGCGTTTTTCGCCGTGTATATTTGCAATAGGCTTATAGATTGTTTCAGGGATACCCCACTCTTTGATGATCCCCGCAGACACATTCGTAAATGTGTAGCCCAAAACACCAGCCTGTAATTCAGCAGGACTAACTCTTGCGTTAAACGCCTGACAACGCTTCGCGCTATCTGGCAACATGTCCACGACAACCAACTCACCAATATTATGCAGTAAGCCCGCAACAAATAAGCGTTCCGGCTCTCTGATATTTCGCATTTCAGCAAAATACTTTGCTAACAGACCGCAAGAGACACTTTGCTCCCAAAATTTATCTAAGTCGATAACTTGGCCATCTATTTCTTTGAACGCTTGGCTAACACCAAATGCAAGTGCTAGATCGTACGTAGAGCGCGTACCCACTACTTGTAGCGCTTTAGTAATAGTATCTATTTTATTTGGAAAACGGTACAAGGCCGAATTCGCCACTCTTAATAGCTGTGTTGCTAACGAAGGGTCAAAAGAGATGATGTCTGCAATATCGTCAATATTAGATGCTCCATCATCCATGCACGCTTTTAAACGCGTTACCGAGTCGGGCAGCACAAACAACGTACTCGCGTTACTGATAATATCTTGTAGGGTCATTTAGGTGTACGCTCCTGATATAACCTACTCTATTTAGAAGAGGGTATCTCGCCATCAAGTCTTAATATAAAGCTGTAACTATAAAACATGATTAGCTTTTTCACTACTAGCTACATTATAGCGCGATTATTTAGCCTAGCTAATCAGAATTCATTATCTTTCGTATAGTTTGCGATAAATTGCCTTACATTCATTTCAGTCCCAATAGGGGTCCCCCTTAAAAGCAGGAGATTTTAAGCACTTTTATCGGCGATAGAGTTTCATTTTCTTTATTTCCTGCTGTGCTACTATTTCGCGCTTTACACATTTAAGCACAGGTAACTATGTCAGAGGGGATGTTACAAGGCATGTCACAAGGAATGTCAGAGGGAATGTCACAAGGCGTAATGCAGGTTGTAGTCATTGGCTATGTGTGGCCTGAACCCAATTCCTCAGCCGCGGGTCAAAATATGCTGGCCTTAATTAATCAGTTTCTAAGCTACGGCCATAACGTTACTTTTATGACCGCGGCAACAGACAGTATTCATAAAACAGACCTAGATAATATAGGTGTAAGTAGTGAAGCAGTTGCACTTAATTGCAGCAGCTTTAATGAACGAATTGAGAAACTGTCGCCTAACGTGGTTATTTTCGACAGATATATGACCGAAGAGCAATTTTCTTGGCGAGTAAAAGACGCCTGTCCTTCTGCTATCCGCATTTTAAACACCGAAGACCTGCACAGTTTACGACAAGCTAGGCACGATGCCGTTAAAGCACACGAT
The DNA here is from genome assembly GCF_963976965.1 of uncultured Alteromonas sp. Taxonomy (NCBI): domain Bacteria; kingdom Pseudomonadati; phylum Pseudomonadota; class Gammaproteobacteria; order Alteromonadales; family Alteromonadaceae; genus Alteromonas; species uncultured Alteromonas sp. The sequence continues at coordinate 31,468 of NZ_CAXBMP010000020.1, read as the reverse complement.
AATGCACTGCGGGCATCCAAAGAAACTGCAGCCTCTCCTGTTGTGGCGCACATTGCCAACGCCGCGAAAGAAGCTGACTACAATACGCCTTTAGCTCAGCGGGAAATTGCCGCTATTTTACGCTGCGACCTTACGTTGGTCATTTCTCGTACCGAGTACGCACTGCTTACCGATTATTACCACGTTCCCGCAAAACAGCTTTATTACCATCCGCTTAATCTCGCGACAGTAACTGACAAGGCACCAGATTTTCAAAAACGCACCGACATTGTCACTATTGGCAATTTTCGACATGCGCCAAATTGGGATGCCGTCTTGCAGCTAAAGCAAACCGTTTGGCCCGCTATTAAAAAGGTGCTCCCCCAAGCAAATTTACATATTTATGGGGCCTACCCACCTAAAAAAGCAACGCAATTACATAACCCCAAAACTGGATTTTACGTAGATGGCTGGGCTGAAAATGCACACGATGTGATTGCTAACGCTAAACTTCTTATAGCGCCACTGCGCTTTGGTGCAGGTATTAAAGGCAAAATACTAGAAGCCATGCGATGTGGTACCCCTACCCTTACAACCTGGGTTGGCGCTGAAAGTATTGCTGAAGAAATGTCCCCCATAACGCCATTGGCGGCAAGTTCTTCGTTGAAGAGTACAGAAGCAACAGAGAATAGTGCTACGCAGCCTGCATGGGGAGGCGCAATTTGCGATACCCCAGAAGACTTCGCGAAACACGCCGCTAGGTTTTACAACAGCGAAGAGAGTTGGTCGTCAGCAAGTAAGTTAGGGTTAGCCTTGTATCACGCTTTTGAAAATGACAAAGAGAGTGAAACCTTGGCAGAACGAGTTGCCATTATAGCTTCAGATGTAAATGCCCATCGCAAGACCTTGTTTTTACAAGGGCTGCTATGGCATCAAACCTTGAATGCGAGTAAATACATGTCGCAGTGGATTGAAGCTAAAAACCAAAACTTATAGCGTATTTAAGCGGCGCAATACACTTAAAATACCATTGCCTCTAGATTGGCTTAAATGGCGCTGCAAATTACACGCGTTCATGTATTGCTCAAAATCGTACGCCTTTCTTTGTTCATCTGAAAGGCTATTTGCTTTTTCTAGTAGTACCGCCAGTACGCCTCGAATAATCTTACTGGGTGAATAGGCGGCAATAACAAGGTCGCCCGAGGGCTGTGAAGGTGTGCACGCTACCCACACTTTACTTTCACAACCCGGTACCAATGAGTCTTCAGTGCGTGCCGACTCAGGTAAAGTCAACAACTGCTTGCCAGCCAGCATTATGGCGCGAGTGGCGCCATCCCAGCCTTTTGCCGTAGCCACGGTTTGCCCCAAAGGCAACAATTGGGTAGATTCTGTCATCGTTATGAGGTTACAGCGTGGTTGTTCATATCAACGTTTTCAGAAAACTGAGCCCAACAGCTAGGCACTAGCATCTGCACTAAATTCTGCGCTTAACTCTTCTGCCGTCATCACTAAATTTTCAGCATCGGCAGAGGTAGGAAACATAACCAATTCCACCCCATTTTTAGTTAAACCAGGTAACCACGTTTCGGTAAACTCATCAAATGGTACTGCCACGCACGTACCCGTAATTTGGTTGTCGTCCAACCACGCCTGCGCTAAGCTATTGTGAGGGAAAACGGGTAGTCGAGTAATGTCGTTGTCTTCCAGCATGACAAAGCCTTCTGTACCTTGGATTAGCCAAATTTCTTTCGCTTTGGGTACGTAGCTGATCACTAGCATTTGTCGGTCTTCAGCAGACAAACTTTTAGCTTGCGCTAGCACAGTATCGTTCAGGGTGGCGGTTACAGTATCTGGAAACACAAAAATTACCTTATATTTAAGAGGCGCCGATAAGAGGCGCTAAGTATACCCTTTGCAGGCTTCTCCGCCAAATAGCAAAGCCTCTTTAATCTTGTAAATTCAAGTTGAAAACATTCCCTACGGCTAATATTATTACGAGCAGTTTTGTGTAGTGTTGCCTAAGTCTTAAGCTGAGGGTTCAAAACGCACTCCACATGCTTCTTGTATGTTAGCAATCTGCATTTCATGGTAGTACATTACATCTGCCTTTCTTTCAAAAAACGCAAAGCTTAAAACTTCATGCAGAACTTATTTAGCGACCTAAAAGCAAAAACTTACAACAAACATGACGAGCTAGAACAAAGCACGCCTTTTGCGCTTTTTCATAATATGGTGGGGTGTAACGACAGTGAAGCTCATGAAGCTCACCGGGGAAATTACCTTAACGTACTTTGCGTTATGCGAGAATTCCACCAGCATTGCAAGCTAGTCATTAACGATGCAACTGAGAAATACCCTACCCTTCAGGCTTTAGCAAATCAGTTTGAAACCCAAGCAGTGATAACGGCGCTTGATAACGACTTAGCAGAGCTAAATTCATTCAGCGCCCAGTGTACTAGTGAATTACAAAGCGTTGACTTACCTAATTTTCAAACACTGCTTTCGGCTACTATTTCAGCGATGTATGTGTGGCTAGGATCATCGATGGGCGCCAATATTATTAGCCGTAGGCTTGAAAAGTCAGACTACGGTTTCCCTACGCATTACTATCAATCCATGGCAAAACAGGCCAAAGCTTGGCCCGAATTTAAGCAAGAAGTAGTACGGTTACTACCCCTAATAATTGAAGGGGCGGATGTTGCGAGCCAGGCAGGAAGCCAGGTTGATAGACAGGTTGATAGTCGGGTTGAGAGCCAAAACAGTGAAACGTTAAGCGTTGCTATGATTAATGATGCCAACCTTTGGTTTGATCATCTTATTTTGCTAGGAAAAAGTACAAATTTGCCACCACAAACGTTAAGTTAAACCCAGCATTCTGTTAATATTCATTAATTCGTTTTTTTAAGAAGTTCTTATGAAAGTAATCTCATTTAATATCAATGGTATTCGTGCCCGCCTTCACCAACTTCAAGCATTAATAGATGCACATCAGCCTGACATTATTGGCCTACAGGAAATAAAAGTTCATAACGAACAGTTTCCTGTTGAAGCAGTTGAAGCGATGGGTTATCACGTTTATTTTCATGGTCAAAAGAGTCACTACGGTGTGGCTTTTTTAGCGAAAAAAGAGCCTGAGTCTGTGCTTATGGGTTTCCCTACTGATGAAGAAGATGCGCAGCGTCGCATGATCATATTGAAAACCACTGACAACGACGGCCAGCCAGTAACCGTATTAAATGGTTACTTCCCACAAGGCGAAAACGAAAAGCACGAAACTAAATACCCAGCAAAACGTAAGTTCTATAAAGATCTAATGACTTATCTAGACACCCACCATACTCCTGATGAAAATGTCATTGTGATGGGCGATGTGAACATCTCACATACCGATTCAGATATTGGCATTGGCGAAGAGAATAAAAAACGTTGGTTGCGTACGGGCAAATGTAGCTTTTTACCCGAAGAAAGAGTGTGGTTGAACACACTGATGGATTGGGGCTTTGAAGACAGCTTTAGAACATTGAACCCAGACACTACCGACAGGTACTCGTGGTTCGATTATCGTTCAAAAGGTTTTAATGATAATCGTGGTCTTCGTATTGATCTTATTCTGGCTACCCCTTCTATGCATAAACGATTGAGTGATGCCGGAATAGACTATGAACTTCGCGGCATTGAAAAGCCGTCAGATCATGCGCCTATTTGGGCTACTTACAGTAAATAAGAAATCGACAGTAGATAAATAACGGAGAGTACGTGACAACGCTACAATGGCTTGGCCTGACTTTATATTGTTTAACCCTAGTTGGCGTTATTAAACAAATTTCTGTTGTAGGCCTAATGGGTGATAAACACCAACAGCACCTGTTGTTTGGTAGCGCTGCCGCATTGTTCGCTTTTTGGATCTTCAAAGTGGGAATTTTTGAAGGGCTAGATGTACATTTTGTAGGTTTGAGTGTGGTCACACTTATGCTCGGCTTTCGTTACGCCATTCTGGCAGGCACCCTCGCGTTATTGGGTGCTACCGCCGCTGGTTTTGCACAGTGGCACACCTTAGGTGTAAATGGCGTATTAGGGGTTATGCTGCCTGTCGCGGTAACCTACTTGGTATATTTAGTGTCTTTTCACCATTTACCCCGCCAGCTGTTCGTTTATATTTTTGTGTGCGCTTTCTTTCCAGGCGCACTCAGCATTGCTCTTAAAACCGGCGCACTTGCGGGTTATTATTTTGTTGATGGCATTTATACGTGGGATGTTATTTACGATAATTTTGTACTTCTCATTCCACTTTTGGTCTTTCCAGAAGCCTTACTCAACGGAATGGCCATCACCCTACTTGTTATCTATCAACCCACTTGGGTTTACACCTTCCACGATAAGTTTTATTTCGATAACTAAACAAGACACCCACCATTTGCACTCTACTAAATTACATGGACTCCCACCTTTATACCTTGATGAATTATCTGGACACCCACCCTAATTCATAAACTCCTTACGGAGACACCCATGTTTTTTCAAAATCAGATTTATGAAGACACCCACGTTTGCAACCTTAAATATAACCAAGAGCATCCACCTTATAGTGATAAGCATAAAGATGGGTGTCTCGATAAGAGAATGTCGAAATAACATGGGTGTCTTGATAAGTGAATGTCGAAATAACGTGGGTGTCTTGGTAAAAGAATGTCGAAATAACATGGGTGTCTTGATAAGAGAATATCGAAATAACGTGGGTGTCTTGATAAGAGAATGCCGAAATAACGTGGGTGTCTTGATAAATCTACTTGATAATTACAGGCACAAAAAAACCGCCTGGTTGGCGGTTTTAGAATGGGTGTCTTTGTAAAAGCTAGCGTGTTGCGCTTACTTTTTGTCGAATAAGATATCCATAACGTCGGCTAGTTCGCCTTTGCCTTCACGAATTTCTTCTTCGCTTAACCCAGCGATTTCGTGTGGGAACACTAACCACTCGTCACTTTCATTCACATAATAGTCAGGAACGATGTCAGTAGTGTTGTTCTGAGGCTTGTACCAAGGGCATGCAATACGAATATCTTTTGGCATATTCAAACGCATTAGTTTGCGAATTTGCTGAATAAGCGCATCAACACTGCGGCCCGAATCGAAAACATCATCAACAATAAGTAGCTTGTGTTCAGCGTCAGCGTTTTCCACTAAGTAGTGTAAACCGTGAACACGAATTTCTTTAGATTGCTTATTAATGCCATAGTAAGAAGAAGTACGCACCGCAATGTGGTCGGTAGAATAGTCTTTAAACTCAAAAAATTCTTGTACCGCTATGCCGATAGGTGCACCACCGCGCCAAATACCAATGATGAAATCGGGGCGAAACCCGTCATCATACACCTTTGCTGCTAAACGAAAGGAATCCTGAAGCAACGCTTGCGAGGTGATAAAATTCTTGTTCATGACGTCTCACTGGCCGAAATTTAAAGACCGCGATTATAGTGAATTTTGCCGCAATTTGCACGGCAATTTCACTAACTTATTCGTTTTGAAGTGCTTGCGAAGGTTGGGTTTTCATGGCACGCCTAGCAGGGTAAATACTCGCTACAATACAAAGCAACAATGAAAATAGGGTCACAAAAACTATTTGCAGCCAGTGCATATCAATTGGTAACCCCTGCCCATCTGACGACAACGCAATAGGCACATTCAGTAAACTCATGACGGGGTTTAGTAGTAAAGTAATCACCACACCAGCCACCAATCCAATACCCGCGCCTTTCACGCCATTAAACAGCCCGTTTAAAACAAATACCGTCATAATGGTGCCAGGCAGCATACCTTGGGTTTGCAGTACTGCAATGTCGCCTTGTTTTTCAGACACCACCATCACTAACGATGAAACCAAATTAAACGCTGCCACGGCTATAATTAATAGCAGCATTAAGAACATCATGTTCTTTTCCATTTTTACAGCATCGAACAAAGGGCCTTGGCGCTCGCGCCATGTACGAACAGGTAAATCAGCCTCAACAATAGGCTTTAGTGGGTCTAGATACAAAAAGGCATCATCTAAAAATAATCGAGTAGCTGTGTTCTTGCCTGAAACATCGCGCAATAATCGGTTCACATCATCAAGCTGCATATAAATAACTTTGTCATCCATTTGCGAGCCCATATCGAATACACCCGAAATAGTGACCAACCGTTGGCTTGGCATTCTACCGAATGGTGTGTAAACACTAGCGCCAGCCACCATCACCCGAAGTTTGTCGCCAGCCCGCACATTTAATTGAATAGAAAGGGCTCGGCCAATAATGGCGTTATAGCTACCTGCCGTTAGGCTTGCAAAATCGCCCTGCTGCATTTCGTGAGCAACCATGGTGTGCTGCACCATGCTGCCTGCTTGCACACCATGTAACTGTACACCACGTAAATCGGAACGAGATTGCACTACCGCTTCGGCTTCTCGAAATGGCATGCTTGCCACCACATTGGGCAAGCCCATTACAAAGCTTTCATCAACAGGGGCATTAATTTCAATATGCGGCACTATGCCCAAAATACGCTGCTTTAACTGGGCTTCAAAGCCGTTCATTACCGAAAGCACAATAATAAGCGCCGTTAGGCCAAGTGCAATACCGGCTACCGAAAAGCGATTGATAAAGGAAACAAAGCTATTTTGGCTAGACGACTGCGCCGGGCCAGATTTCGCATACCGATAAGCAATAAAAGCGGGAAGAGGAAAATACATAATGCGCGCTTAGTCCAAAGGTGTGATGACGGGGCAATCTCAAAATAGTAAAGTGCGTATACTACGTGTAAGCTACTGGCCGTACAAGATAAGTGGCGGGAGATATGATGGAAAACCTAAGCCTAGAAGAAAAAAAAGCCCAGTTCGATGAGTATTTCTCTATTCAGCACAACGTTAACATTAACGTGAAACCACTTGCTGAAGGTGAAACTGCGCCGTCTGAAGCGAGTTTAGAGCAAGCCATGCCCTACGCATTTCGCGTAGCTAGCGAAATGGCCAGCATTGAAGCTCAAGCACTTCGCCCGTTACGTCATTTAAGCGACCATGCTGAATCCTTAGCTGAATATTTAAATCACCAAGCTCGCAAGATAGATTTAATGATGTCATTTATTTTGCACCAGCAAGATGAACCAGATCATCGTTTTAGCACAATAAAGCTCGGTGGCGGTGGCGTTATTATTAAAAGCTCAACTGCCATGGAAATTGGCAGCCAAGCTGAACTCAAATTATTTCTTGATACTGAAGCGGCCGCTATATTTTGCTACGGGGAAGTTATTACTTGCGAGAACGTTGAGGATAGCTACCATATAGCTTTTGTTTTCAATAGCATCCGAGAGCAAGACCAAGAATTACTTGTTCGAGCCAGCTTGCATTTACAAACGCAGCAACTTAAAAAACGCGCGCAAGACAAGGCTTCCGGAGCCTGACGCTATAATAAAAGTCAGAAAATAAAAGCCGGAAAACCAAAGCCAGTATACAAAAGCCCAGCAACACACTTAAACCGAATAAGTAGTTTATAGGACGACATGACAGCAACTCTTTTATCTTTGCCTTTGCCGACCCAGAAAAAATCCGCCTCTGTGCAAGACCACAAGCAATGGGGTCAGTTACAAGGCAGCAGCGCCGCACTGTGCATCACTCAAGCACAAGCCCAATACAACGGCCCTATTGTGCTAGTAACAGCCGACACACCTTCGGCGCTAAAACTAGAAAAAGAGCTGGCGTTCTTTATGCCTGGCGGCGCCTCTGGTGATAAAAGCGGTGAAAGCAACGTACCTATTACGGTGTTCCCCGATTGGGAAACCCTGCCCTACGATTCGTTTTCGCCGCATCAAGATATTGTCTCGCAACGTTTAGAAACCTTATACCGCTTCACCCAGCAGGTAAATGGCATTTTCATTGTGCCGGTGAACACGTTAATGCAACGTTTGGCACCTACCGACTACCTCGCTAAATATTTATTGATGCTGAACAAGGGAGACACCCTTGATAGAGACCAATTCAGACGCAACCTAGAACAAGCGGGCTATTTGCACGTTAGCCAGGTGATGAGCCACAGTGAATTTTCGGTGCGCGGTAGTATTATCGATTTATTCCCCATGGGCAGCGACAAGCCGTTTCGTATTGATTTGTTTGATGACGAAGTAGACTCTATACGCTTTTTCGATACCGAAACCCAGCGCTCTGGCGATGCGGTTGAAAAAATAAAGCTGCTACCAGCACGGGAATTTCCTACCGATAAAGAATCTATCACCCGTTTCCGTCAGCGTTTTTTAGAAAAGTTCGATGCCAACAACGCCTCAGAATCGGTGTTTTCTCAGGTTACTAAAGGCACCATGCCTAGTGGTGTTGAATATTACTTGCCGTTGTTTTTTGATAAAACCGCTACGCTCTTCGATTACCTACACCCTAAAAGTGTGTTGTTGTTACACGGCGATGTACAAGATGCCAGCGAGTTTTTCTGGGCAGACATTCAAGAGCGTTATGAACAGCACAGATACAACCCAGCAAGGCCATTGTTGCCCCCTGAAGATTTATTCTTACCAATCAATACCTTATTTGGTGAAATTAAACAGTGGCCGCGGGTAACCCTAACCAAAGACGTGATTGAAGAGAAACCCGGTAGCGTGAATTTAGGCTGCGACAAGCTTGACGACATTGCTATTAACACCCAAAAGAAAGTACCGGCAGAACAATTGATTGCCACGGTGAACAATGCCAAAAAGCGCGGTGCCAAGGTACTGTTTTGCGCTGAAACCCAAGGCCGCCGTGAAGGGCTACTTACCGTTTTACAAAAGGCGGGCATTAAGCCTAAAGCGGCGGAATCGTTCAATACGTTTGTTAGTGGCAGCGACAATATCGGTATTACCGTGGGCATGGTTGAAAATAGCTTTAACTGGCGAAGTGACAGTGGCGAACTGCTATTTATCACCGAAACCGAGCTATTAGGTCACAAAGTTAGCCAACGTAGACGCCGAGACAAACGCTCAGCCACTGACGAAAGTGCCATTATTCGTAACTTGGCCGAGCTTACCACCGGCCAACCCGTGGTACATTTAGATCATGGTGTAGGCCGTTATATTGGCATGCAAACTCTAGACGCTGGCGGCGTTACCACCGAATACTTATGCATTGAATACGCTAAACAGGCCAAGCTGTATGTACCTGTAGCGTCGTTACACTTTATTTCTCGTTATACCGGCGGCGATGCCGATCATGCACCGCTTAACTCGTTAGGTTCAGATGCATGGAGCAAAGCAAAACAAAAAGCCGCTGAAAAAGTACGCGACGTTGCCGCAGAACTGCTTGATGTATACGCACGTCGTGCCGCTAAACCTGGCTTTGCGTACAATATTGAGTGGGATGAATATCAAAAATTTGCCGACAGCTTCCCGTTTGAAGAAACGCCAGACCAAGCCCAAGCCATCGCTGCCGTTATTCACGACATGGGCAGCCCTCACGCCATGGACAGACTGGTGTGCGGTGACGTAGGCTTCGGTAAAACCGAAGTGGCCATGCGCGCGGCGTTTTTAGCTGCAAACCAAGGCAAACAAGTCGCTATTTTGGTGCCCACCACCCTACTTGCCCAACAGCATCACGAAAACTTTAAAGATCGCTTTGCCGCATGGCCGTTTGAAATTGAAGTGATGAGCCGATTTATTAGCGCCAAGGGCCAGAAAGAAACCATGCAGCGCCTTAGCGAAGGCAAGGTAGACATTGTAGTAGGTACGCACAAGCTATTGTCGAACGACATTAAATTCAAAGATTTAGGCTTGCTGATCATCGATGAAGAGCACCGTTTCGGGGTTCGCCAAAAAGAGAAGCTAAAATCGCTGCGTGCCGACGTCGATATTCTTACCCTTACTGCAACGCCAATTCCTCGTACCTTGAATATGGCCATGTCGGGCATGCGTGATTTATCGATAATTGCAACCGCACCAGCAAGGCGTTTATCAATTAAAACCTTTGTGCAGCAGCGTAATAAGGCCACTATTCGCGAAGCGATAATGCGGGAAATTCTACGTGGTGGTCAAGTGTACTTCCTTCATAACGAAGTAGATACCATTGCCAGAACCGCTGAAGAAATTGCCGAAATTGTACCTGAAGCGCGAATTGCCATGGGCCACGGCCAAATGCGCGAGCGTGAACTAGAAGGTGTGATGAGCGACTTCTACCACCAGCGCTACAACGTGTTGGTATGTACCACCATTATTGAAACCGGCATTGATGTGCCAAGCGCCAATACCATTATTATGGACAGAGCCGATCATTTAGGCCTTGCCCAATTGCACCAATTGCGTGGCCGTGTGGGTCGCTCGCACCACCAAGCTTACGCGTACTTGCTTACTCCGCACCCTAAACGCATGACCAAAGATGCGGCGAAGCGATTAGACGCCATATCGAAATTGGAAGATTTAGGTGCTGGCTTTGCGCTAGCCACCCACGACCTTGAAATTCGTGGTGCAGGTGAATTGTTGGGCGACGACCAATCTGGCCAAATTGCCAGCATTGGCTTTAGCCTTTACATGGACATGCTAGATAGAGCGGTAACATCACTGAAAGAAGGTAAAGAGCCTTCGCTAGACGATGCCATGGCAGGCCACACCGAAGTAGAGCTTCGCATTCCTGCCCTACTGCCAGATGACTATATTGCCGATGTAAACACCAGGCTTTCGCTATACAAGCGTTTAGCCAGCTGTAAAAACCAAGACGACATAGACGAATTCCAAGTAGAATGTATCGACCGCTTTGGTTTATTACCAGAACCGGCGAAAAACTTAGTAGAAGTAGCGGAAATAAAAATAAAAGCAGAAGCCATAGGCGTGCTTAAAGTAGACTTGTCATCACAAGGCGGTACCATAGAATTTAAAGATACCACCAAGGTTGACCCTGGCTATATTATTAAGCTGGTACAAACCAAGCCAAACACCTTCAAATTTGAAGGCAGCCAGAAACTACGATTAGTAAAACAGACTGATACTGCAAAAGCGCGTATTGCGTTTATTAGCGATATCATTGCCGACCTTGCAAAGGAGTCGCGATAACATGAGGTTTTTTCGTTGGAGCCCACTACTTGCTGTATTGGCTTCTACCCCGTTGTTGGCAAATGACGACTGGTGGTTCGATGTTGAAGTTATTGTTTTTGAAAGAAAGGTGGCAATGTCTGCCCTTGAAGAACAGTTCGATTTAGCTGATTCATTAGCCGTTCCGGCTACCGATGCCGATGTAATAGGCGCGGTTATTACCCCCGACATTAGCATGCTAAAACAAGGCATTGCGGTTTGTGGTGAAAACAATGCGCTTGAGTGGCCAGAATTCGATTATTTTGCCAGTGCGTCAAGTGAGACGGATGCGCAAGCAACAAATCAGACATCAAAAGTAATATCTGAAGAAACCAATTCATATCAACTTCAGTCTACTCAAACCAACTTTGCCAATGAGCTGGGCTCCCAATCATTAATGGGCACCCAGGCTTTAACCGACACGTTATCAAATGACGATTTATCAGATAACGGCTTATCGGCAGAAGAAATAGCCGGTTATTGGATAGAGTTTCTAGGTTTAGATGAAACAGAAACCGTTACGGTACCTAACCAGCCGTATTGCGTAGTACAAAAGCCTTGGTTAAGCTATTACGACAGTAAGTGGCATATTCATCGCCCTGATAACCGCCTACCGGCTCCTAAAGAATTGCCCATTACCCCAGAAGGTAGCGATTGGCCATTGGCTAGCCACGCCCATTTATTAACGAAGAACGCACAAGAAATGACGTCGTTGTCGCGTCAAATTAGGCAGAATCGCGATCTCACTCGCTTGTTACATGTAACGTGGCGACAACCTGTAAAATTCGGTAAAGACGAAGCTTTCAACGTTCGCCTTTTTGCTGGCAACAACTTTTCAGATGAGTTTGACCAAGACGGTGTTCAGCGCCCGCCGCAGCCACCACTTCGCTTTGGCAGCACTGCGTCAATCTCTGGCAGTTCTGGTTCAAATAGCCCTGGTTCAAACGGCTTTGATGAAAACAGCTATCAAAATTTAGAAGATAAAATCCAAAGTCTAGACGCTAACACCAGTGGCACCAGTGGCGTTAGCGGCATTAGTGCCACTAACGGTTTAAATGATTACCAAGGTAATAGCCAGCCACTTGGACTGAATGCCACCAGCACCGAAACCATAACAAGCGACTTCTTTTACGATTTAGATGCCCGGCTTGCTAGCCCTGCGCCCATCTTATTTAAAGATTTACTAGCGTTAGATAACGCCGATGTTATCGACGACGCTGACGAAAGTAATATAAGTGCAGCATTTCGTGCGCCTATTTGGAAAGTAGACGGCAACATGAAAGTATTTTTGAAATACATAAACCGTGTGCCTTATTTGCATATCGATAGTGAGCTTTTCTATCGCCAGCCTATTCCTGTTGAAGGGCAAGCAGCAGCCAGCTCATCAAGCTCTATTAGTAGCGAAAGCAGCAATGTTTCCGCCAACGCTACGCCAGAATATCAATTAGTGTCGTTGCCCTTTAGCGAACAGCGCCGGGTAATCAGCAACCAGCTTCATTACTTTGATCACCCCTTGTTTGGCATGGTGGTACAAATTCGTCGTTACAAACGCCCAAGCGCACCTGAAGAGTAAGAACAAGGATTAATACCAGCATGAAAATTTATACCCGCTCGGGCGACAAAGGCAGTACGCAAATATATGCCGATAAGCCAGTAAGAGTAGAAAAAGATGATGCGGTAGTACAAAGCTACGGTGATATCGATGAACTTAACAGCCACTTGGGCCTATTGGCTTCAATGGTAGCCGTACATTTGAAAGAAGACATTTACACCATTCAGCGAAACTTGTTTCAGGCTGGCTTTGCTATTTCTGCCAGCTCTACCCTTACGCAAGATGATGTGGTTAAGCTGGAAAGCGATATTGATAAAATGACAGCCACTTTGGGCCCGCAAACCACGTTTGTACTGCCTGGTGGCAGTAAAGCGGCTGCCCAAAGCCATGTATGCCGTGCCGTATGCCGACGTGCAGAACGAGCCGTTATAGTGCTAACCAAGCACTACGATGTACCCGCCGTAGTGCCTGCGTACTTAAATAGGCTGTCTGATTACTTATTTACCTTTGCCCGCTTTTTAAATGCCGAAGCAGGGTTCGATGAAGTCGCCGTTTAGTTGCGGCTGAATTGCGATTTAAGCGCTGCAAACTAAGTTCGCGTTAACAGCACACCAGCGGTTACCACAAACGCCACAATAATATTTAGTACTACGCCCTCGCGCACCATGGTTTTCACCGTAAGTTCACCACTGCTATACACAATGGCGTTTACGGGTGTTGCCACCGGCATCATAAATGCGCAGCTGGCACTAATGGCTGCGGGCATCATGAGAATAAGCGGGTCTACATCTATAGCCACCGCCGCGCTGGCTAAAATGGGCATTAATAAGGTAGCAGTAGCCGTATTCGATGTAATTTCTGTTACAAAGCTTACCGCCAAGCACAGCACTAACACCAACAAAAACAACGGTAACACGGCTAAGCCCGTTAAGCCCTGCCCTAACAATTCACTTAAGCCCGACGCAGTAAACGCTTGGGCCAAACAAATGCCCCCAGCAAACACCAACAGCATTCCCCATGGAATTTGCTGCGCGGTATTCCAGTCAAGTAAGTAACCTTGTTTGCTGCCAGAAGAAGTAACTTCACGCTCGCCATTGGGAATAACACACATTAGTACCACACCCGCTAAGGCTATGGTGCTGTCGCCCACGAAGTCCATACCGAACCACGCTGTCCAATAAGGCCTAAATACCCACGCCATCGCCACTAAAGTAAAGACTAACAGCACCCGTGCTTCTGCGCTTCGCCAAGGGCCAACATCGGGAAGCCCACCGGTTTTCATTCCCTTTAAATGCCGAGTTAACCACAATGCCATTAAGGGCAATGCTACCAATACAATAGGTACTCCGGTTTTCATCCAGTCAATAAAACTAATTTCTTTGCCCGTAGTTTGCTGATACACACTCATAAAAATAATATTGGGTGGCGTACCAATAGGCGTACCTACACCGCCCACACTAGCAGCGTAGGCAATACCCAGTAACACGGCGACACCCAGCTTAGGCGAATTAGATGCATGAATAATGGCAAGGGCAATAGGAAGCAGCATAAGTGTGGTAGCGGTGTTTGAAATCCACATGCTTAATATGGCAGAGGTAAACATAAAGCCAAATACCAGCCTGCGGGCACTGTTTGCACCGGTTAGCTGAATAAGGTACACCGCTAAACGTTTATGTACGCCAGATTTTTCTAGCGACTTAGACAACATAAACGCCCCCATCAGCAACAAGATAACGTGGTTACCTAATGCCGATGCGGCTTCTTGATAGCTAATAACCCCCGCCATAGGAAAGGCGAAGAAAGGGATGAGTGCGGGCAGCGCTATATGCAGCGCTTCGGTTACCCACAACATGGCCACCAGCACAGTAATGGCCGCACTAATGGCCATAATATGTGACAAGCCTGAAAACAACAGCACTCCATACAGAGCAACTGCGCTAACCAAGGATATTATTATTAGTTTCGGTTTAACCGGTTCCATAGCGCGACAACACCTTTAATGCGTTTTTATAAGCTGCACTGGCATGCACAGCTGGTTTGCGCCCGTAAAGTGAGGTTAAAGCCTCGAAAGAATCTGTTGAATGAGGCAGCGCATCTAAAATAGATTCTGCCCCTTTCGGGTTATTACATGCCAATACCATATGGCAACCTGCCGATAATGCAGCCATAGCACGATCGACATAATTGCCGGCAACACTGGCACCGTGCATAGACAGGTCATCAGAGAACACTGCACCGTTAAAACCCAAGTCTTGCTTTAATATTTTTTGTAACCAGTGCTCGGAAAAACCGGCTGGCTTGCTATCAACTTGAGAATAAATAACGTGCGCTGGCATTACGCCATCTAGCAACTGTTTAGAAATTAATCTTTCAAAAACAACCATATCAGTTTGTTTAATTTCTTCAAGCGGTCTTTCGTCTACAGGTAATGCCACATGAGAATCCGGGGCCACACTGCCATGCCCAGGAAAGTGCTTTCCAATGGCTGGCATATTGGCAACCTGTAAACCTTCTATAAGTGCTGTGGCTAAGGGGATCACCTTTTCTGCGGTTTCAGCAAAGGCTCTGTCGCCAATCACTTTCGATACCCCGTTGATATCAAGCACAGGGGCAAAACTAAAATCGATGTCTATCTGTTTTAGCTCATGGGCCATAATTGTGCCGCAGGCTTTAGCTAGTTCTAGCGTGGCGTCGTTGACTATTGTCTCTTCTACTTCTGGCTCTATTTCCGGTAAATCAGCCCAGTGAATTTCTTTTCCTGCAGCTTTCGCCTGTACCAACCCCGATAACTTACCCATAGCAGGTAACTTGGTAAAACCTTCACGAAAGCGTTGAACCCTGCCCCCTTCGTGATCGACCGCTATTAATAAAGGCTTTTTGGCACTTTCTCGAATTTCTTTTACTAACTGAGTAAGTTGCTCGCAATCGTAATAATTACGGCTAAATAGTATGACGCCGCCCACCACAGGATGTGCTAATTTTTCTCTCTCTTCAGGCAATAAACGCTCTGCCTGACAATCAAGCATTAACGGGCCCATAGTGTTTCTCGCAAACGTGTCATAAAACATCACTTCAAATTTGTAGATAGTGTGGTTAGGATAGAGAAAAAAATGGAGTAATACACGTGTTAAATTGGATTAAGTGGTTGGTTTTAGGTGCAATTGCCTTAGTCGTTTTAGCACTAGGTGGCGTGTATATGGCGTTGCACCTAAGTTTACCCACATTAGACGGCAATCATGCCACGTCTCGTATTACCGCGCCCGCTACACTCGCCCGCGACAATATGGGCCATGCGGTAATAAATGCACAAGACAAATTCGATGCCGCATATGCCCTAGGCTTTGCCCACGGCCAAGACCGCTTCTTTCAGATGGACTTACAACGAAGAAGTGCATCGGGCCGCTTATCAGAATGGGTAGGCGATGTGGCGCTAGAGATAGATAAAAACGCCCGCTTTCACCAGTTTTCCAAACGCGCTGTAAAAGTTTTCGACAGCCTACCATTAACGCAAAAGCAGTTGCTGGTAAGTTACTCGCATGGCGTAAATGCTGCGCTAGACGAATATACCGTGCCCCCCTTCGAATACATTGCAGCCGGGTTAACGCTATCACCTTGGCAACCCACCGACAGTATTTTGGTGGCCTACAGCATGTATTTAGATTTACAAGGCGGGCAAATTGAAATTGATTTGGCGCGCACCGCACTAAAAGAAACCTACGGCACGCCGTTATATAACTTCATTACCCAGCCCAGCCGCTATCAAGCCGCTTTGGATGGCAGCGAGCTGGCGCTTTATCACGCCGACGTACCGCCTTATCCTTTATTACCAGAGCCTGTATTACCAGAGCCTGTATTACCAGAGCCAGCTTCTTCTGATTCTATCCCGTCTGACTCTAACCCTTCTGACTCTAACCCTTCTGAGTCTAGCCCTTCTGAGCAGGCCCCAAAACCTAGTGACGGCATTGATGATTCGGTCCCCCCAATTACCGCTGAAACTGCACTACAGTCATACAACGCTGAAGAGCTGCCCGATATAGGCAGCAATAACTGGGCGGTTACCGGAAACCTTACGGCAACAGGAAGCGGTTTACTGGCTAACGACATGCACCTAGGTTTGCGTGTACCTATTATTTGGTATCGCACACAGCTGAATTATAAAGACACGCCCCGAGCCCCCGTAAGCGAAGGGTATGATAGCCTTGCTGTATCAGGCATAAACTCATCAGTGGCTAACGTGTCGGTAACAGGGGTGTCACTGCCTGGATTACCTGGCGTAATAGTTGGTACGAACAACAAGGTAGCGTGGGGCTTCACGAATGCCAACCTAGATAACCTTGATTGGATAGCCCTTGCCGACGACACGCCTACCCATATGGTAGATGAAGTCATAGTAAGCAAAGAGGTATCGCAGACCTATACTCTAGCGCTTAGCGAGTACGGCCCTGTAAAACTCGTTAATGGTAAGCGTTACGCATTAAACTGGGTGGCACATCATCCTTTTGCAGTAAACCTTACCATTGTTGATATGGGCACCGCGAATACCGTAGACGATGCTATTGCCGTAGGCAAAGAGATTGCCATTCCTACCCAAAACATGGTGATAGTCGATGATGCTGGCAGCGCAGCATGGTTACCCGGCGGCGCAGTAATGAACAGAGAGCAAGCTTCGTTTACTGCCGTTGACGAAAGTACCGTTGCGCCTATAGCCCCCCCACGCACGACTAACCTTCCGGTAGTAAAAAACCCCAGCAGCAATAGAATATGGACCGCCAATGCGCGGGTAATTTCCGCCAATGATGTACCAAGACTGGGCGATGGTGGTTATGCCCTTGGTGCCAGAGGCCAGCAAATAAGAGATCGCTTATTTGAAAAAGACACCTTTAACGAAAACGACTTTTACGCCATTCAATTAGACAATCACGCGCAGTTTTTGCTTCCGTGGCAGCAGCTGTTATCGGGCTTGTTATTAAACGATAATATTGAATTTAAAGCCGACCTTGCCTATTTACGTAAATGGGGTGAATGCGCGTGTGAAGACTCTGTAGGTTACACTTTAGTAAAGCATTTTCGTAAAGAGGTGGTAAGCCAACTGTTTGGTAAAATACTGTCTAGCATTGATGACCAAGGCGTACAAAGCCGTTCGTTACTTCGCGGCATCGAGCCTGCGGTATGGCAACTCATTCACACTCAGCCCGATAGCTGGCTACCCGAAGGTACTGAATCTTTCGATGATCTACTGGTTGATGCCTATCGCCGCGCCAAACACACGCTATTAGATGAGCACTCCCCTATTGAAGCCAATATGGAAGACTTACGCTGGGGCAGTGTAAATGCACTTACGGTAAAGCATCCGTTTGCGGCGCAAATTCCTTTTGTAGGGCATAAGCTGAATATGGATACTGTTGAAGGCTTTGGAGATACTTATATGCCAGCCGTTCAATCATCGACGTTCGGCGCATCAGAACGCTTTTTTGTTAGCCCAGGGCATTTAGATGACGCCATTCTAACGCTGCCTGGGGCTCAATCAGGCCACCCGCTATCACCCTTTTTTAAAGCGGGCTTTAGCGACTACGCCACACAAGCCGCTACCCCGTTACTGCCAAGTGAACTTATTCACTTACGACAATGGTACCCAAAGGACGAAGGATAAAGGCCAAAGGAAGAAGGAAAAAGGATAACGCGATGACTCCTGCTATTACTCTGTTAAAAAAAAAGCGTATTGCGCATACTATTTTAAAGTACGACCACGACAGTAAGGCGCCCTCTTATGGATTAGAAGCCGCCGATAAGCTAAGTCTTAACCCAGGTGCAGTATTCAAAACCTTGGTGGTGTGCGATGAAACTAATAAATTAGCTGTAGCCCTGGTGCCCGTAAACACCACACTAAGCGAAAAAAAGCTGGCAAAGGTACTTGGGGTTAAAAAAATCACCATGGCACCTAGCGACACCGTGGTTGCCAGTACTGGCTATTTGTTAGGTGGAGTAAGCCCATTAGGGCAGAAAAAACGCCTAGCAACCGTGTTGCATAAAAGCGCTCTAACACACGAAATGATTTACGTAAGTGCAGGTAAGCGGGGTTTAGAACTAGAAATACCCCCGCAATGCATCATTAACTTAACGCAAGCTAAGACTGCCCAGATTGCCGCCGACTAGCAAAGTAAAACAATAAGCTTATTGTTATACGCAATTGGTCAGAATAATTTTTTAACATCGCGGTAAAAGTTTTTCATGAGAGCCAAGTGCTATCAATTCAAGTATTACAGTGCCATCCTCGTAGCTGTAACCAAGTAAGGTTAACTGTTTAACCATCTTGAACTTGTACACGCGAAGAAAGGCTAGGTCGCCTTTTTTTTGCTCTCCTAGTAGAGGATCGTCCATCAGTTCCTTTACAGCTTTATCCAAGTCTTTTTTCTGGTTCTGATGTAACTTCTTTACTGCTCTCTTGAAATTAGCTGTCTGTAAAACACTGGTAATCTTAGCCAAAATCGTAAGGCTCCAACTTTCCTGCCTCTTTTTCCGCTTTGGAAATAATTGCCTGTTTTACGAATTCGTATGGTAAATCAGGATTATCTTCCATCATTTCGCCTATCTTTGCCCAATGCTCAATCTGTTTTGGCATAGTTCGGTTTAATGCTTTTCCCATAATGGTCGCTTTCTCAACTAAATTCTGGTCTAGTCTTACGCTCGCTGTTGCCATAACATGTCTCCTAATAGTTCACCATCACATTGTAGCAATGCGCTACAATTGTAGCAAATTGCGCATAACAAACGCATTAACACTCACTGCGCTCGCTAGGGACAAAAACACGTAGGCTCCCTGCGCTTCGCTTGGTATTTTAGCCTACGTATTTTTGCCCGTTATGCGGGTGTTAATGACATTACGCTTATCGTTTATTTTTTAGGTCTACTTGCTTTGGGTTCAATTTCTTTGGCTTTACTTTTTATTTGATTGGGGCTCATCTATGGTCAGCGACAGCGAATCACCTTCGGCACGTGCCAGCCAGCGCTGTTTAGCTTCGTTCAACGCTGCGTCACTTGGCGGGTTAGTGCCCGACAAAGCTTGTGCCATTTGAACAATAATCGCATCGCGTTTTTCAAGCAACGCTTCGGTACGTTCGAACAAGTCGTACGCCTCTGGGTATTCGTCTTTTAAATTACCCATATCTTCCAGCGCATAATAACGCGCTTCAAATGCTTCGTTAAACAACTGACGCTTAGCGTTAAACACTACATAATCATAGGCTTGCTGCGAATCTAAATATTCAATGTGAGTTTGCGCTAAATGGCCGGCTTCAGCCACTACTTGCGCTTGTTCCATCCACTGATTAATGGCGTCTTTATCGCCGTTTTTAACCGCTTCTTTTACCCCAACTTGCAAATCACTGGCGTGCAGAATTTCCATTAGGGTAATAACCGGAACTTGCGCCGACGCTTGATCGCGCTGATTAGTATCTTCCGCCAAATAAACAAACCAACCCGCAATGGCAAAAACGATACACGTGATAACAGCAACAATAATCAGAAGCGCTTTAGCCACACTTTCCTCCAGACAAAATGAAATGAAACGCAGCAACAAGGTTACTGGTTTTTAATAGGCAATACAAAAAAGAGCGAGTTACCCCGCTCTTTTATCAGTATTGTAACGACCGGTAGATTACTGGTCGATAGGCGAAGAGTTTTCTACGCGACTCTTCAATTTCTGA
Organism: uncultured Alteromonas sp.; assembly: GCF_963976965.1. NCBI lineage: Bacteria > Pseudomonadati > Pseudomonadota > Gammaproteobacteria > Alteromonadales > Alteromonadaceae > Alteromonas > uncultured Alteromonas sp. The sequence continues at coordinate 11,167 of NZ_CAXBMP010000020.1, read as the reverse complement.
CCCGGGCGGAACGTTACCACTCGGCGCGCTTTAATAGGAATGTCTTCACCGGTTTTAGGGTTCCGGCCCGGACGTTCGTTTTTATCACGCAAGTCGAAGTTGCCAAAACCTGACAGTTTTACTTGCTCACCAGCTTCTAAAGCGCCTTTTATCTCTTCGAAAAAAAGCTCTACCAGATCTTTAGCATCACGCTTGTTAATGCCTAACTTTTCGAATAGGTGTTCAGCCATCTCGGCTTTGGTCAATGCCATAGTTTACTCTCTTAACGCGGCCTCAAACTCAGATTCCAGACCTTTAACCACAGTATCTACAGCCTGCTGAATTTCAGCTTCTTCCAAGGTTTTTTCCGGATCTTGTAAGTGAAGTGACAAAGCAAGGCTCTTGTAACCAGGTTCAATTCCCTTGCCTTTGTACACGTCAAACAAGTTTAAGCCAACTAGTTGATTTACGCCAATTTCTTCTATGTAAGAAAGAATATTTCCTACACTCACTTCATCTTTCACCGTAATAGCGATATCACGGCGGTTCGATGGGAAGCGCGATACAGGCGCGGCAGACGGTAATTTACGTGCGACAACAGCTTCCACTTCAAGCTCGAACACAAATACCCGACCATTAACACCCAACAATTTTGTAAACTGTGGATGTATAGCACCAATATAGCCAACTTCTTCATCATTAAGCAAAATTTTTGCAGTCATACCCGGATGCAACGCACTATGCTTGGCACTTACAAAACTAAACTCACCGGTTTTACCCGTTAAGGCCAGTAATGCCTCTACATCTGCTTTTGCATCAAAGAAATCTACTGGGTTGTCGCCTAAGTCCCAGTGCTCTTCGTTACGACGCCCTGCTACTACACCACCAATAACCTGCTGTTGCAATACACCATTAGGCGTATCTTGTTGAGGAATAAAGCGTAATCCAGTTTCAAACAAACGTACTCTGCCCTGCTGACGCTTTTGGTTGTAAGCCGTTGCACCTAGTAACCCAGGCCACAAGCTAACACGCATCACAGACATGTCTGACGAAATAGGATGCGGCAATACCATGCTTTTCGCATCAGGAAATAGTGCACTTTGAATTTTAGGGTCGACAAACGAATATGTAATCGCTTCATTATAGCCACGGCTCAATAATAACGACTTCATGGTGTTAATCGGCAACACCGCTTCTTGAGAAGGCAACATAGACAATGCAGCGGTTGGCGCAACATGTGGAATGTTGTTATAGCCATACACACGCGCTACTTCTTCTATTAAGTCTTCTTCAATAGCAATGTCGAAACGATAGCTTGGCGCCTTCGCTTCCCAACCTTCATTGGTTTGGACAACGTCTAAACCAAGACGTTCAAGCATTTCAAGCACTTGAGCATCATCAATGGTTATACCCAACACGCGGGCTAAACGATCACGTCGTAATAAAACACTGGCCTGCTTAGGCAATTTGTCTTCTTCACAGGCTTCAACAACCGGCCCTGCTTCACCACCACAAATTTCTAGAATAAGGGCTGTAGCACGCTCCATAGCGTTACGTTGAAGCTGTGAGTCTACGCCACGCTCGTAGCGGTGCGACGCATCGGTATGTAAACCATACTGACGTGCACGGCCCATAATGGCATCGCGGCTGAAGAACGCACTTTCTAGCAAAATATCTTTAGTTTCTGTGTTTACACCTGAATGTAAACCACCAAAAATACCCGCCATAGCAAGGGCTTTGTTGTCGTCGGCAATAACCAAAGTATCGTCGTTAAGCTTAGCTTCGGTTTCATCTAGCAACGTAAGGGTTTCACCCTTATTCGCCATACGCACGTTTACGCTACCTTCAATAGCAGCAAGGTTGAACGCGTGCATAGGTTGGCCAAGCTCTAACAAAATAAAGTTGGTGACATCTACAATAGGGTCGATGCTACGAATACCACAGCGGCGAAGCTTTTCGCTTAACCATAGCGGCGTAGCGGCTGCTACATTAACGTTACGCAGCACACGACCTACATAACGTGGGCACGCTTCGGGCGCGCTTAAGCTAATAGCAATGCTATCGTCAATAGTGGCTGCCACAGGGCTAATAGCCGGCTCGCATACATCTAAGTTATTCAACACGCCTACTTCGCGGGCAATACCACGAATACCCAAGCAGTCTGCTCGGTTAGGGGTTAAATCTACTTCAATAGAGGTATCGTCTAGGTCTAGGTATTCACGAATGTTCGTGCCTACTGGGGCATCGGCTGGCAATTCAATAATGCCATCGTGATCGTCGCTAATGCCTAGCTCAGAAAAACTACACAACATACCCATAGAAGGTTCGCCGCGTAGTTTTGCTTTTTTAATTTTAAAGTTACCAGGCAGTACCGCGCCTACAACAGCAACGGCTACTTTAATGCCTTCACGGCAATTCGGGGCACCGCAAACAATGTCGCGAAGCTCACCGTCACCTACGTTTACTTTAGTAACACGTAATTTATCGGCATTCGGGTGCTGGCCACATTCAACCACCTCACCTACTAATACGCCGCTAAATTCGCCTGCAACAGGTTCAACACCATCAACTTCAAGGCCAGCCATGCTTAACTGTTCAGACAGTTCGTTAGCCGACAAAGCAGGGTTAACCCATTCTCTTAACCACTTTTCACTGAATTTCATGCTTACTCTCTGCCTTAGTTGAACTGTTTAAGGAAACGAAGATCGTTTTCAAAAAACGAACGCAAATCATTCACGCCATAGCGCAACATGGTTAAACGCTCTACGCCCATACCAAAGGCAAAGCCAGTGTATTCTTCAGGGTCGATGTTTACGGCCTTAAGTACATTTGGGTGCACCATTCCGCAACCTAATACTTCTAACCACTGACCGTTTTTACCCATTACATCTACTTCTGCTGAAGGCTCAGTAAACGGGAAGTAAGACGGACGAAAACGCACTTCAAGCGACTCTTCAAAGAAGTGATGCAAGAAGTCGTGCAATATACCTTTAAGGTCGGTAAAGCTAACGTTTTTGTCTACCATCAAGCCTTCAACCTGATGGAACATAGGCGTGTGGGTTTGATCGTAATCGTTACGATAAACGCGCCCAGGTGAAATAATACGTAGCGGCGGCTGTTCAGCTTCCATAGTACGAATTTGAACACCCGATGTTTGGGTACGCAGCATCATGTCTGGATTAAAATAGAAGGTGTCGTGATCGGCACGCGCTGGGTGATTAGCCGGAATGTTCAAGGCATCGAAGTTATGAAAACCATCTTCAATTTCAGGGCCGGTTTTAACCGCAAAACCCAACTCGCCAAAGAACGATTCAATACGCGCAATGGTACGGCTAACCGGATGCAGGTTGCCCGGCGCTTCAGTACGGCCAGGTAACGTTACATCAATGGCTTCTTCAGCAAGCTTCTTGTTTAGCTCTTCACTGCGCAGGGCTTCGCCTTTTGCAGAAATAGCTTGTTGAATTTGCTGTTTGGCCACGTTAATTTTTTGACCAGCCGCTGGGCGCTCTTCGTTAGAAAGCTTCCCAAGCCCTTTAAGTAAGTCGGTAAGTTTACCTTTCTTACCCATGAATTCGACCCTAACTTGGTCTAGTGTGGCTGCATCTTGTGCAGCGTCAATCAGTTCTTTTGCCTGATTGATAATAGCGTCAAGCTCCATGTTTTCCTCAATTGACATGATGACTGGATAACCACGATGCGCTATGCATTGCCCTGTAGTTAGGCTAAATCTTGTAAAAGATTAAATCCGTAAAGGCTAAATATAGTGCGTTAAATTGCGGCTTGCCTGAATAAAGGCGACAGTTTACACGACTGATAGACATAACCGCTACCCTATATGGCTGATATTGGCAGATTTTTGTACCAAGCTAGAATAAAAGTTGTTGAATGCGGGGTTACTTTGGTGGCAAACAAGACTTTAGGTAGTTTTTAGATTGGTTAAATAAAACTAGCTACGTGTTTTAAACGGAGAATAGTGAAGATGGTTCTTTGATACTCTTCTTCACGGAAAAATCAACACCAAATAAAAAGGTTAGTTTCATTGATTCACACTTTAGCTTCGATATTCAACACAGTTAGATTATTTGTGGCGTCTAAGTAAGGCAATCAGGGTTTGTTGTGTTGGCTCACCCTTTCCATCAATTCCTTGTTCAATTTGAAATTTAACCAACGCTTTTTTTATGTCTTCTAGACTTGGTAAAGGATCCTCAATAAAACCCTTGCTCTTTAATTCACCCGCAATCCAATCGATTGTTTCCTCATAAAGCTTTAACTTAGATTGCCCGGGAAACGTTATCATTTTTGAATTTTGTTTAACTCGATTATCACTAAAAGACTTTAATATTGCCTTCACAGCAAACAGAAAACGATGACTCGGATAGGCTCTACAATATTTTGTTACGTACACAAGCAACGTATCGGGTTCTTCGAAACTGACTAAGTCAAAAGTATCTTGCTGGAATTCATTTGAGGCTGAAATATACCCATTCATCCACCCACCAAACTGAAACACGGCTTCAGATTCACCAGCTTGCATTAAGTCCAGATATCTAGAACAAGTACTTGAACCAATTCCCTTAATTGCAAAGCTACCATCTTCATTTGCGGCATTAACATTGAAAATTAAACCAAGATAGAAAATTGACAATACAAAAAACTTAATAATCAATCCCATAAAATTATTAATCACTTGAAATATCTCCGTGTAAATCTATGAGCAAGTCTTTGCCACCAATGCCTAAAAGAACCTCATTTGCCGTGATAAATTTAGGTTCGGTAGATATCCACCCTCCGAAACGCGAGGATTTAAGTGCTTCATCTCTCGCCGCGCCAGCCATGTCGAAAACTGCACCCAGTGTAGTCGACTTTACTTTCCCTAATTGATCAATAATCATTAGTGCATAGTCAGTCTGACGCTTTCGAATCCATTCATCCACAAAAAGGACGACACCGTCATCAGCAACCAAAATGTATCTCGGACCGACATGAATTGGCAGATCTAAGGACCAAACAATTTCCTTTTTACCTTCGACATACCTAAATAACGTTGCAATGGGAAAGATATCTGGCGCAATTTTTTCCGGACGCTGCACTAACACCTTAAAGTTTCTATCCTTAGACCAAACACACCGCTGCTTATCTGGAAGCAGAATGCTATCAGAGGAATACGCCATATTATTAATGCCTGTTAAAAAGAATACAAAAAGAACATTAACTAATATGGCACGAAACATATATATCATACTGAGCAAGCTAAACTTTAGACTTTCGAGAAAAAGCGAGCATTATTCCGAAAACAAAGAGTGTTAGAGTTCCAGGGGTAGGAACGCTTGTTAGTACTGGTGTTCCAGCTACTAAATTTGTACTCCCAGGCGGAAGTTGTCCAGCAGAAACTTGAGGGCCAAATGATATAGGGCTACCAAAAAATGAGTTTAATTGTGAAGGGTCAAGAGAACCGGTGACGAGATCGCTGTCTAGAACCGTTTCCAACGAAAGGCCGATATCGAATTCAAAGCCAAATTTAATACCAACTAATTCTGAAGGGGTTGCACCATATCGATCGATTGCGCTGAAAAGATCTATATCGGAACCGAACGCAAACGAATCGCCAACCGTAAATTTACCCGGCGCAATATCTATTGACATAGACTGACTGCCATTGGTCATGCCGTTAAATACCATATCAGCCAAAGAGACGCCCGTAAAACCACTTGTTCTTAACCCGCTACCAGAGTTTCCAGGCGCATCATTCGTTGTGTCAAAAAAAGCATTAGCGGGAGCTAAATCAATTGTGAATTTAGTTAAGCTAATTCCAGCTGGACCTGTATCAAAACTAATGTCGAAAAAATCATCAGTATTGAAGGGTGTAGAACCTCTTAAATCTACCGTTACTTCTGGTGCATCATTTGTAAACCTGCTAGCTCGAATTTGGTCAATTTGGGCCTGCGTTAGTTGATCTGCCGGAGCATCACGGTTAGAGCCAGTTGTAAGTACATTATCAGCATCACCGGCACCAAAATTGGAATGACCAAGCCCTAAATTATGGCCAATCTCGTGTGCTACAGTATCCGACCTACCTGTGGCCGTAACAGCATCTGAATTGATGACAGCTCCATTCCCATTAATATAAGCTTGTCCAAACAAAGTAGTATTAGGAGCGGAATTGAGTGAGTCGACAAACCAGACATTTAATGTGTTCGCATTACTCGACTGGCCATTCCCCAATAAATTTACGTCAGTTATGCCATTTACAGTAAGGAGGCTAGAATCATTGATTGACTGCGTTGGTAAAAATATTGACGCTACACCAGCTTGCTCATAAATTTCTTGTGTTTTTTGGATAGACAAAGGTGAACTTGCACAGTTCGCACCATTATCATCACATATCTGTATAGGATTGATTAACATAAACTGGTCAATCGGCACACCGTAAACATAATTAGTTGCAGCCCAGAGTACACTGCAAAAAATCAATTTTCTTCCGGTAAAAATTTTAAAGCTAGCCATTAGTCGTCCTTAACTTATTTGATTTAATTTAAAATTTGCAACAGGAATTATCAGCTAGAGCCAACACGTTCTTACTGCAACTTGTCAAAAATCTTGCAAGCTTCGAACCAAAAACCAAACACACTTAATTTTCAATAGCTTATGAAAAAATAGAATTCAAATTGAAAAGATATGTAAATATACTTGACATCTTAATCGCTGCATTGGTTAGTAACATTCTGGTAATTTTCAATAATGTAAATTATAGCCTTCCGTTTTCAAAGCTAACTATCTACTTTATTAAGGCTTTACATTCAGACCGTTATGTCAAAATACGACAACACATGTATTTAAAGAGATGCCAATGCCGTTTTATCCCTTGCCCAGCAGCTAAAAAATACTTATCTGGGTAGTTACCCAAAATTTTAATAGACAATAAAACAAATCAACTGTGCACTTTATATACAGTTCATGCTATCAATATAGACGTACCTAAGCAGTTACAAAATCTTCTTTCATTTTGCGTAAAAAGGAGCTTTTATGCACACCAAGATATTAGCTGTACTCTTATTATTTATTTCCTACAACGCGCATTCTGCGTTCATGCAATTCAATTTCACAGGCTTTGTTTCTAGTGTTGAAAATTATGAAGCCACGTTTTTCGACGAAGCTACTTTACTTGGCCAGCCTGTAAGCGGTTCGTTCACATTAGATCTTTCTAACGAAGTACGAGGCAGACTGGAAACTGGCTGGTACTGGTGGGGGCAAGTGGAAACTGGCTTACCCGTACTAACTTCCCAATTAAACCTGGGGAGTGAAACATACAGCCTTGCCAATCAAGGTATTTACAACGCCTTTGAAGATGACTTCTTTCCTGAAGAGCACATTGAAATGTATAACGGGCCGTATTATGACGGCGGCCCCATTGGTGACGGCGAATATTTTAGCGATTTTGCTAGGTTTACAGAAACAACACCCCAGGGTGAAACAAACTTAACCTACGATTTAAGCATTTATTTTTTCGATTTAATTAATGACTTTCTGGTATTCAGCGAAGAAACTGAACTGTTCGACAAACAGCCCGACTTCTCGCAATCGTTTTTCTGGGAAGATACAGATTTTACTGATGACAACCAACAAGGTTCAGGAACGTTTGACGTATACGAGAGCTTTTATCCTGATGTTGGCGGTTTTGAACGTAATATTGATTCAACGCTAGAATTTACGCTGGCTAGTGTTAGTGCGGTAAGGGTGGATTCGCCAAGTACTTGGGTGTTCTTTAGTGTTATAGCAATCGCATCATGTACAAGAAAGTATTAACTTACTCGAATTAAAAGGCCAATTCTTGAGCCATACTCTCTCGACTATCGGTGATTTCTACAAGTCGATAGCGAGAATATATAGATACGCTGTGCTCAACCTTCTAAAACTACTCAAACTACTCAAACTATAAGAAGTAAAAAAATATGAAATAAAGGGAAGGTATTTATGCGCTACGAGCAACTCCTGTGACTTGTGTCGCTTTATTTCATTTCAACCATGATTGTTTACCTGAGGTTTCGCAGGAGTGGACGTCTTTTTCGTTATTTCCGGCTTTAGCGGGGTATGTTAACGGACTTTTTGTCTGGGAAAATAGTCCATTTAGCTAAACCTATAAAAGAATAATGCTGTTTCACTATTAGACTTAAGTAGATATTAGTTTGATATTTGTATTACTATTTAACTGTGGTTTACCGCAAACTTGGAGAAAATAATGAAGGAATTATGGTTTTGAGAAAAAAAATAAAAAAAGCTATTAAGAATGCCAAGTTGCGATTTGTTGATTTTGATAAACTTAATAAGATGTCAAAACCCAAGTTTCACAATAGCATCACGGATATGTTTACAAAAACAGGGTATTGTTTTGTACATATCCCTAAAAATGGGGGGACATCAGTAGAGTCAATATTATATGACGATAAACGAGTAGGTCATCGTACATCGAAGGAATGGAGCGAGCTGGACCCTAGTGGTTTCAAAGAATGGAAGAAATTCTGTATAATCAGGGACCCTATCGACCGATTTCTTTCGGCTTTCGATTACTTAACAAGTGGTGGAAGAAACCTGATCGACGCAGAAGTGGCCAGACGTTACGTAAGATCTTGTCATAACGTCAACGATTTTATCGAGTCAATGCGCGAAGAAATTGTGCTTGACAACCTACTTAAGTATTTTCATTTTCAACCACAATCGGAGTATATATTATCGGAAGATAACCTGTGTATGGTTGACCGCTTATTATCATTCACGAACTACAATGCTGATCTTGCAGACTTTTTAAATATAGACTCAACCCAAGTAGAGCATAAAAATAAGACAATAGGGGAACGAACCAAACGTGAAGAAATAAATCAACGTAATCTAGATTTCTTGAGTCAGATTTATCAAAAAGATATCAAAATTTTCACGTACAGCGAAACTAAAAGTGACGATGTTTTTGGTGATTTAATAATGTAGAGGGTGTTCTAAAAAACTTTAAAAGTTTTACTAATGATGGTATGGGGATAATGATGTTTGGCTTCTATAGAACGTTTCTAGCTTTAGACGTTATACTTCATCACTTATTGAATATTCCAGTTATAGGGCATAATGCTGTAAACTTCTATTAAAGAGTCAATCGAGCAAAATTCGCACTAAAAACATTAGCGATATAGAATTTAAAACTCAACTTATCACCAATAAGGTGCATTTAACGCAGCTCTCTGGCTTCAAGCACTACTCGAGTTAATAAAAGATTCTTTGTTTCATGGGGATTACGGCTGAATTCATACTCAAATTTAAAGTTGGCAGCAAGCTTGCTTTATATAGTGTTTGTTAAATCGCTTGTAATACTATTTAGCAGTAAAAACGGCAAGTTGGATTTAATGTCGTTGAGACAAACTTGCAAGCAGAGTAAGCTGTGCGAATAATTTATTAAAAGTATCGATTTAGAATCTTCAAGTTTCCAAAAAAACTGACTCAAGGGTAAAATAATCGGCGCACATAAATCTATTAAATTATTTGACCGCATCATCTCTGAGTTAATCAAAAAATAGAAAACACATTAGCTGTACTAGTATATAAGGATATAAAATTGGCTCTTTATTTAGCGATAATAATGCTTTTTTCTTTAGTGTTGATTGCGATAGCCTCTTCTAACTCAAAAATTAGAAGCTCTATTAGCGGTTGCTACGCATCGACGAAATTAGTAGATACTTATAATATAAAAACCAAAAGTGACTATAAGTACCTGTTATTTTTAACGCTTACTTTTCTATTAAGTATTTCTTTAGTCCTTTCTAACTTAAAAGGTTTTTTTATCGACTATGACTCGATGTCGGTTCAGCTAAACTTTTTAATAAAAAATAATATCAGCTTACAGATATGGGAGGGCAGGTTTTTCCCTCTTTCGCACGTAGACAACGCTGTAATTCTTAAGATTTTTGGAAATTTCAACGCGTTAAAAATTTATTTAGTTGCTCATTTGTTAGTTGTAACTGTATTAGCTTTCGTGGCTTTTAATTTTTTAACAGTAAAGCAAAGGGTATTCTTACTTTGCTTATTTTTACTTTGCCCACCAATTGTCAATATTTACTCCTCCCCTATTTATTCAGAAAGAAATATACTGTTGCTATTTTTACTTTCTTTTTATTGGTTGAGAAAAGCAGTTAAATCTGAAAACCGTTATAAAGAAACTCTTTTTATTTTCTTAAGCGTATCGGCAGTTTACCTAACAATATTTTTTAAAGAAACAACCGTACTATTTATCGCGAGCTTTGCAGCATCCAGCCTCTTGTTTAAAGCTATCAAAGTTTATTCAGATAAGCCGGACTGGAAGTTAACGCTATTTAAGAGTATTCATAGCTTAGAAACGCTATATATATTTTCTTGCTTCCTATGGTTTATCGCATTTATTCTTCTTGGGGGAGACGTGAACCCTGACTACGTAGCCAAAAGGGCAGATTATTCTTCATTGGAGCTTATCTTAAATAATATAGCTGAAATTACACTTTTTGTACTCATGTCTATAGTTTTTATCTATCGTAGAAAACCTGACTTTTATAGCTCGTTATACATCGCTACAATACCAATGATGCTGTATAGCGTTTTCTTATATAAAGCTCCTGGCGCTTTCAACATTTATCCTTACTATAATTATCTTTTCTATATATCCATGATAATTTTTGCAAACTCTTTGGTCAGAAAAAAGTTTAGTTTCTACTTTCTAAGTGTGCTTACTATTTTTATAGCTTTAACGGTCAACGGCTTTATTAAATTTTCTTCACAAGTAGATGATAGACAGCATGTCATAGACAGATTAATCGAACTTTCACATGCTCCCGATTTCGCTTTGACTATTGACCTTGAGAGTGAGTGGAAAGAGAAAAACTTAGCAAGGTTTTTAATTTATAAAATTGAAAACATCAAGCTTTATCATTTACATCAAAGTAGTCTATTTTGTAATGATTCTTTACTATATTCAGCTAATAAAACATGTACAGCTGTACCTATTAAGAATACAGACTACTTCTTGACGGATATAGAACAAGATTTACCTGACCGGGAGTTAATTTCAACTAATGAACTTAAATTGTACAGTGGAAGATAATAAAACTTATCCGACTGTAGCCAGCAGGGCAACCGCATGAGTGCTCACTAATTAATCATGCCACTAAAACCCGCAGTT